>NZ_JBMXXF010000003.1:0-3205 GCF_053997775.1 Methanopyrus sp. | reverse complement strand
AACAGCTCCTCCGGATCCACCGTCACCCGCTCACCGTCGACGACCGCCACCAGCTCACCCCGCTCAACCGCCCGCGCCAACGCACGAGCCACCACCCGCTCCGCCGTCTCCCGCGCCCCCTCGTCCGCACCCTCCAGCAGCGCCTCCAACAGCTCGTCCACCCGAGTCCCACCCTCCTCGAGCACCCCCTCAACCCGCTCCAGCACCCACTCCACCGACGGCTCCAGCTCCCCCGGCGGCCCCACCACCCACTCACCGTCCAGATCCAGCGGACACTCCTCCAGGTAGTACACCCGATCACCCCTCCTCGCCGCCAACCATCCCCGCCGAACCGCCTCCTGCAGCGCCCTCTTCACCCCCGAGGGCGACACCCAACCCTCACCCGGCCGCCGCAGGAACTCCCGGTACACCTCCCGCGCCTCCATCACGTCCACCACGATCCTGGAGGCCAGGTACCGAGGCGCGACACCCTCCCGAACCGGCAGTTCCTCCAACACCGCCTCACCCAACGTCCCACCCGAGACCGTCACCGAGACCTCCCGCCAACCACCACCCCGCTCCGGCAGCAACAACCGCCCGTACGCCCGCCGAATCCGAGCCCGCAACCGCTCCGCGTGCTCCCGCGCCCGCTCCCGCAGCTCCCCCTCCAACCCCTCCGCCTCGTCCCAACCGAAGGCCACCCGAATCGCCTCCAACCACCGAGCCTCCTCCAACGCATCCTCCAACGCGTCCTCATCCGGGACCAAAAACGCCACCGCGTTCGGGAACTCGAACCCCTCCGGCAGCACGTCCTCCGGATCCCTCTCCCCATCCAACACGACCAGCACCGGCCCCTCGGCGGCGACCCGCCCAACCTCCTCCCGATCCGGCCACACCAACACCCGCACGCACTCCTCCCGCTCCAACGCCCCGAGCTCCGGACTCACGTCCACACCCAGCTCCGACCACCGCTCCCGCGCCCTGCCCAGCTCCTCCCGATCCAGGTACAGAAACTCCCGCAGCACCCGCCGAGCCGCCCTCCCACCCACCTCCTCCCGAGCCTCCATGATCAACGCCGTCGCGTTCCGCTCCTCCTTGAACAGGTACCGACCATCCTCCACGTGATAGTACCACAGCACCTCCCGAAACCGATCCAACACCGTCTCCACGTCCGCCCTGGTGAACTCCCGATCCGGCCGCGCCACCGCCACCAACACGTCCCGCTTCCTCGCCCCCCGCGCCTCCCGCGGCAGACTGTGCAGCAGGATCACCCGCGCCACCTCCACCGGCCTCAAGTCCCCTGACACCTCCACATCCCCCGCCCGCTCCTCCACATCCCTCACCCACGCCCTCAGCGTCCCCTCCGCCACCGGCCGCACCAGGTGCTTCCGCACACCGTCATCCCGCAGGCACGCATGCTCCGGCCCGATCCACGGCGCCCCCGGATCGCGCTCCAACGCCCAACGCGTCACCGCCGCCAGCGCCTTCAACGCCCCCCGCGTCCGCTGAAACCCCTCCACCTCAGACAGCTTACCCCACAACAAGTCCACCAACGCCGGATGAAACGGCCACGTCTCCTCCAACCTCCTCGCCAGCTTCCTCGCACCCCTCTCGTCGCCCAGCAGCTCCCTCAACCGCGCCCGAAACCGCGCCACCAGATCCTCCGGCGGACCCTCCACCCGCTCAAACAACCGCCGCCGCGCGATCTCAACGAGCTCCCCCTGATCACTCACCGGCTCCATCGGCTCCCCTGCCCGATCCAGCACGTCGCCCAGATCCTTCAGCGCCCCACGAACCTCCTCTCGAGTGACCTTCCGACCCAGCTCCTCCGCGTAACACTCGTACACGCTCTCGTCCGGAATCGACAGCGCCAGCCCCGTGTTCGGCTCATCCTGCGTCGCATCGTGCAGCACCTGAAAGAACTTCAAGAACGCGTCCCGCACGCCCTTACTCCGACCCACCATGAGCGCCGGCGCCTCGTCCACCAACGTCAGCACGAAGTCGCACTCCTCCAGCGCCCTACCCAGCGCCTCCCTCACGTCACCCCGATCCACCTTCCCAGCGTCCCGGCTCCTCGGAAACCGATCCACCCACTCCCGATAAACCTCCCGTCCCAGCTGCGCGGCCCACGCCAGGTGAGGAACCTTCTCATTCCGCGCCTTCTCGGCCCAATCCGGAAGCACCGTGGACAGCTCCATCCCGTCGATGACCGCCACCCGACCCTCCATCCCCTTCAGCCGACGCAGTAGGACCTCAAGCTCCCTCGCCCGCCCTTCTCCCAGGACCTTCTCAACCGACGGCACAAACTCCTCCAGCGCCGCCTCCGGGTCGTTCACCATGTGCCACAGCGTCGCCAGCACGTGAGTCTTACCACCACCAAACAGCGTCTGCAGCACGACCGTACCCTCGCCTCTACCCACCAGACCCTCCAGCACCAGCCGACACGCCTCCACCATACCCTCCGTCGGCACCGTCATCCGGAAGAAATCCCGCGGATCCGAAAACAGCTCATCCTCCCCGACGACCACCCTCGACAACCGCACCTCAAACGCCGGCCCGAACTTCCCCTCCCGCACGAACCCCCGCGGCTCAACCAGCTCACCGATCCCACGCGCCAACCCCACCACCCCGCGGCCCGCGGACTTAGGGGCCCGGTACGTTCCCGTTACGTTTAAATAACTTGCGCCAGGGCAGCGCCATCCTCACACCCCAGGGAACGCCGCGGGGGAGGACCCCGTGGCCCGAAAGATCGACCGGTGGTTCCCCGTGGAGGAAACCTCCGAGCAGTCCACCCGAGAGCGCTCCTTCGCCGTGATGACGCCACTCAACAAGCTGCACGTATGGTGGGCCAGACGTCCCCTCACCGCCTCCCGCGCCGCCACCCTGCTCACCCTCGTCCCCGAGGACGCGGACGAGGACAAGCTCACCCGGATCCTCGGCCTCCACTCCAAGGACGCGTGGAGGTTCAGCCCACTACGGGAGCGGCGCCTCCGAGAGCAACTCCGGGAGTGGTTCCGGAAGGCCACGGGCTCCGAGCACCCGCTCGTCGTGGACCCCATGGCCGGCGGGGGTTCCATCCCCTTCGAGGCGCTCCGCCTCGGCTGCCGCGTGATCGCAGGCGAATACAACCCGGTCGCCTGGCTCGTGCTCAAGGCCACCCTCGAGTATCCTGTTGAGTACGGGGGCGAACTCCTCGAGCAAATGCGCGAGTTCTTCACCGAGGTCC
>NZ_JBMXXF010000002.1:0-86464 GCF_053997775.1 Methanopyrus sp. | reverse complement strand
TCGAGCATCATGGCGGCGGAGAGGATGGCGGCGAGGGGGTTGGCGATGCCCTTGCCGGCGATGTCGGGGGCGGACCCGTGCACGGGCTCGAACAGCGCGTGCTCGTCCCCCACGTTCGCGCTCGGCGCCAGGCCAAGGCTGCCCATGAGCCCGGCGGCCAGGTCGGAGAGGATGTCTCCGAAGAGGTTGGAGGTGAGGAGCACGTCGAAGCGGTCGGGCTCGCGCACGAGCCTGTAGGCGGCCGCGTCCACGTACTCCTCGTTCCACTCCAGGCCCCGGGCCTCGATCGCCTCGATCGCCGCGCGCTTGAACGTCCCGCAGGTGAGCTTCAGCACGTTCGCCTTGTGCACGATCGTAACCCTGCCGTCCCGCTCCTCGGCCAGGTCGCAGGCGACCTCCGCGACTCGGCGGGCGCCCTCGCGGGAGATCTTGCGGAGGGCGAGGGTGACCCCGTCGTGCACCTCGCACTCGCAGCCGACGTAGAGGCCCTCCGTGTTCTCGCGCACGATCACGAGGTCGAACTCGGCCTCGACGGGCCGGGGGGCGGGCCAGGAGCGGGCGGGCCGGACGTTCGCGTAGAGGTCCAGCTCCCGCCGCAAGCGGACGATGGGGCTCTCGGCCTCGGGGTCCTCGGGCGTGGTGCAGGCGCCGAAGAGGACGGCGTCCGCCTCGCGGCACGCCTCGATGGTGTCCTCCTCGATGGTCACGCCCTTCTCCTTCCAGAGCCGGTAACCGGCCCTCCGCTCCTCGAGCTCCAGCTCGCCGCCGAGGACCTCGCGGAGGACGCGGACGGCGGCGTCGATCACCTCTGGGCCGATGCCGTCGCCGGGGATCACGACGACGGTGGGCGACGCGTTCACCCCCGCGGTCGGTCGGGGAAGCCCTCCGCAAGGCCAATCCTCTTCATCCGGGCGTCGAGCCGGGGCAGGCTCTTCATCGGGGGAACTTGGGCGGGACGCGGCCGCGGCGTCGGAACATGGTGGGTCGGTAGTCGGAGACGTCCATGACGGGGGCCTTGCCCAGCAGGCCGCCCAGCTCGAACTCGTCGCCCGGCTCCTTGCCCGGGGCGGGGATGATGCGCACGGCCGTGGGCTTGCCCGTGGCCACGCCGATGGCGGCCTCGTCCGCGATGATGCCGGCGATGGTCTCGACGGGCGTGTCGCCCGGGATCACGACCATGTCGATGCCGACGGAGCAGACGGCGGTCATGGCCTCGAGCTTCTCCAGGGTCAGCGCCTCCCGCGCCGCCCGGGCCATGCCCGCGTCCTCGCTCACGGGGATGAAGGCCTCGCTGTAGCCCCCGTGCCGGGAGGTCGCGGCCGCGCCCCCCTTCTTGACCGCGTCCATCAGGAGGTGCAGGGCGGCCGTGCTGCCGGGGCACCCGCAGGACTCGAGCCCGATCCCCTCGAGGATCTCGGCCACGCTGTCCCCCTCCTCCGGAGTGGGGGCGAGGGAGAGGTCCACGGCCCCGAACTCGACGCCGAGACGCTCGGCGACGCGGCGCCCGACGAGCTCGCCGACCCGGGTGATCTTGAACGCGGTGCGCTTGATCTCGTCGTGCAGGGTGCGAAAGTCGACGTCACCCAGCTCCTCGATCACGGCCCGAACGACGCCGGGCCCGGAGATCCCGACGTTCACGCACGCGTCGGGCTGGCCCACCCCGTGGAAGGCGCCCGCCATGAACGGGGTGTTCTCCGGCGCGTTCGCGAGTGCCACGAGCCGGGCGCACCCGAGCCCGTCCGTCCGCTCGGCCGTCTCCTTCACGGCCTCGGCCGCGCGCTTGACCGCCTCCATGTTGATCCCGTAGCGCTCGTCGGCCACGACCACCGAGGCGCACAGCCGCTCCGTCCGCTCGAGCGCCTCCGGGATCGTGTCCAGGATCGCCTCGTCACCCGTCGTGAACCCGTCGTAGACGAGCGCGGTGTAACCGCCGATGAAGTCCACGCCCACCTCCCCGGCCGCCTCGTCCAGCGCGTCCGCGAGCTCGAGCGCGGCCTCCTCCCCGAGCTCCCGGGCGGCCGGGGCGACGATCAGGCAGCAGGGCGTCACCGCGATCCGCTTGTGAACGATCGGGACCCCGAGCTCCTCCTCCACCTCCTCCACAACCTCGACCAGGTCGCCGGCCACGTCCAGGAGCTTTCCCACGACCCGCTCGCGCAGCTCGCCGGGGTCCGGGCTCGCGCAGTCCAGGAGGCTTACGCCCAGCGTGACCGCGCGCACGTCCAGGTTCATCCGTCGGACCATCTCCACGGTCTCCACGGCCTCCTCCACGTCCAGCCGACCCAACGCGGACCCCCCGGCCTAGACCCGGTGCATCGCCCGGTACACGTCCTCATGCTGCACGACCACGTCCACGCCGAGCTCCTCGCCGACCCGCTCCAGCTCCCGGCGCAGCTCCTTCACGCTCACGTCCGCCTCGGAAAGGTCCACGAGCATGACCATCGCGAAGAGGTCCTGGAGCACGGTCTGCGAGATGTCCTCGATGTTCACGTTGTGCTCCGCCAGGACGCGCGACACGCCCGCCACGATGCCGGGCCGATCCACCCCGATGACCGTCACCACGGCCCGGGTCAACCGAACAACCCCCGACGCGGGTTTCCCATCCCACGCCCGATATCCCCATTTAGGGGGCCGACCGGGCCGCGGCCCGGGGCCGCGCGTGCCCGGGCTGTGGACCTCGATCCTGGCCGGGGTGGTGCAGGGCACCCTCGAGTGGCTTCCGGTCAGCAGCGAGGGTCAGGCCGCGATGGCCCTGATGCGGGTTATAGGGGTGCACCCCCGAATCGCGCTCGACCTCGCCCTGTGGCTGCACGCCGGCACCCTCCTGGCCGTGCTCGCCCGCTTTGCCCGCCCGTACCTGAACGCGCTCGTCGGCCTGGTGCGGGGCGGTGAGTGGCGCCGGCTCGCGGTCTTCCTGATCGTGGCCACCCTCGCCACGGGCGCGGTGGGGATCCCGATCTACAAGGTGCTCAAGCGCGCGGTCTCGGCGGCGACGGGCGACACCGTCCAGATGCTCATCGGGCTCGCGCTGATCGTCACCGGTCTCCTCCTCCGGGTCTCGCCCGCGGGGCTGAGGACCCGGTGGGACGTGCGCCTCTCGGACGCCCTGCTCGTGGGGCTCGGGCAGGGGTTCGCCGTGATCCCGGGCATCAGCCGCTCGGGCACGACCATGGCGATCCTGCTCTGGCGACGGTTCGACTCGGGGGACGCGGTCTGGCTCTCCTTCTTCCTCGCGGGTCCGGCGATGCTCGGGGCCACCGTGCTCGAGCTGAAGGAGGGGATGGAGGCCGCGCGGGCCGTGGGGACTGAATGGATGGCGGGCGCGCTGGCCACGTCCTTCATCGTCAGCCTCCTCTCGATGGAGGTCCTCCTGCGGGTGGCCCGGCGGCTGGACTTCTCCAAGGTCTGCCTCCTGCTCGGCGCGATCGCGCTGCTCGCGCCGCTGATCGGAAAGGTGGCGTGAGGGGGTCGGCCGGATCACGATCAAGGAGCTCGCGGCGGTGGCGCTCGGGGGCGCGCTCGGGTCGGTGGCGCGCTACCTGATCTCGGGCGCGGTCCCGGGGACGATGGGGGTTCCGTGGGGTACGGTGGCGGTCAACGGGCTGGGCTCCTTCCTCCTCGGGTTCGTGATGTGGTCGGTGAGCCTGGGGCTGCGCCTCTCCCCAGAGGTGCGGGCCCTGCTGACCGTCGGGTTCTGCGGCGGCCTGACCACGTTCAGCACGTTCGCGTACGAGCTCGTGGAGCTGGAGGCGGTCTCGCCCTCCCTCGCCGCCCTCTACCTCCTGACCAACCTGGGCGTGGGCGTCTTAGGCGTCCTCGGGGGCATGGCGTTGGCTCACCTGTACCTGGCGGGGCGAGGGTGACTTGGCGCGGGGGTTCCGGGAGCCGGTTAAGATGAAGCTGTACCTGCTCGAGGGGGATCGGGTCGAGGGCGTCCCGGCCGTGGACTGGGTGCTGGAAAAGGTGCGGGAGCTCGGTCTGAGGGGGGCTACGGTGCACCGTTGCTTCGCCGGGTGCGGGCGTCGGGGGCGCTCGGAGGCTCGGATCCTGCGCCGCTCCACCAACCTGCCCGTCGTGGTGGAGGTGGTGGACGAGCGGGAGAAGGTGGAACGGCTGGTGCGGCTGCTGAGGCGAAAGGTGGACGTGGGTCTGGTCACGCTCGAGCGGCTCGAGGAAGCGTACGACCTGGAGGGATGACCCCGTGCAGAGTCCCTACGTGCGCGAGGTTGTGAACCGGATGGAGCTCCCGGACGAGGTGATCATCTACGACACGACGTTGAGGGATGGGGAGCAGACGCCCGGGGTAAGCTTCACCCCGGGGCAGAAGCTGGAGATCGCGCGCCTCCTGGACGAGCTGGGCGTGCAGCAGATCGAGGCCGGGTTTCCGGTGGTCTCCGAGGGTGAGCGGGAGGCGGTCCGCCGGATCGCCCGGGAGGGCCTGGACGCGGACGTCCTCTGCCTGGCGCGGACGCTGCGTGGGGACGTGGACGCGGCGGTGGAGTGCGAGGTGGACGGGGTTATCACCTTCATCGCGACCTCGGACCTGCACCTGAGGCACAAGCTGAGGATGAGCCGGGAGGAGGTGCTCGAGCGGATCGCGGACACCGTGGAGTACGCGAAGGACCACGGGCTGTGGGTCGCGTTCTCCGCGGAGGACGGGACGCGGACGGAGTTCGAGTTCCTGGAGAAGGTGTACCGGACCGCGGAGGAGTGCGGGGCGGACCGCGTGCACGCCACGGACACGGTCGGGGTCATGATCCCGGAGGCCATGCGGCTCTTCGTGCGGAGGATCCGAGAGGTCGTGGACGTGCCCGTGGGGGTCCACTGCCACGACGACTTCGGGCTGGCCGTGGCGAACTCGCTGGCCGCCGTGGAGGCCGGGGCCCAGGCCGTCTCGACCACGGTGAACGGGATCGGGGAGCGGGCGGGAAACGCCGCGCTCGAGGAGGTGGTCATGGCGCTGGAGAAGCTTTACGGGCTCAACCTCGGGTTCAACACGGAGGTGCTCGCGGAGCTCTCCCGGAAGGTTGCGGAGTACTCCGGGATCGACGTGCCCCCGAACAAGGCGGTCGTGGGCGAGAACGCGTTCCGGCACGAGTCCGGGATCCACGTGGCCGCCGTGCTCGAGGAGCCGCGCACGTACGAGCCCATGGACCCGCGCGAGGTGGGCATGGACCGGCGGATCGTGCTCGGCAAGCACACCGGACGCAAGGCCGTGGAGGCCAAGCTGCGGGAGCTGGGCGTGGAGCCGGACGAGGAGCTGGTCGAGGAGGTGCTCCGGAGGATCAAGGCGCTGGGCGACCGGAAGGTGCGGATCACCGACTCAAGGCTCCGGGAGATCGTGAAGCGCGTGGTGGAATCGCGAGGAGATCGTTAGCCGCCAGGAACTCGACCAGGTCGCGCGCCTCCCGGGCGAACCGACGGAACGCCCCCTCCGCCCGCCACCACTTCCCGTCCACGCTCACGAGACCGCGCGAGACCAGCCGTCGGAGGGCCAGCTCCACCAAGCCGTCCCTTCGGGGATCCCCCGTGCGACCCAGGCGCAGCGCGGCCGCCCGGCGCCCGCGCCACCGCACCACCCGCAGGGGCAGCGATCGGCCCCCGATCGGTCCCATGAGATCGCACACGAGGCAGATCACGTACAGGTCCTCGTCCCGGAGGTACCGGCGCCCGGATTCCAGCACCCGACCCGCCGCCTCCAGCTCCCACATCGGCACGAACCCGCGCGGCCGGTACTTACCCACGTCCCGCGGGTGACAGTACGGGGGACCGCCCAGCGGGCAGGCGAACGCTCGGTGCCCGATCTCCCGCAGGACCACCTCGCACAGGCCCCTCTTAAGCAGCCTCCGGCAGTCCTCCCCCGAGAGCGATCGAACCAGGACCAACCGGGGGCACCCCGGGGGGACCGGGTTGGCCACCGTGGTGGAGCGCCTCCTGTCTGAAAAATGTGGCGAGCGCGTGGAGGCGGGAGACGTGACGGTCGTCGAGCCGGACGTGATCATGCTGCACGACGGGTCCGGGGCCACCGCCCTCCGCACCCTCCGGGAGCTCGGCACGGAGCGCGTGAAGCGCCCGGACCGGGTCGTCCTAATCTTCGATCACTCCGTCCCGCCCAGCTCGGTGGAGGCGGCCAACCGGCAGAACGAGCTCCTCGCGTTCGCCCGCCGGCACGGGATTGAGCGCGTGCACGTGGATGAGGGGGTCTGCCACCAGATCCTCGTGGAGCGCGGGTACGCCCGGCCCGGCCGGGTGATCTTCGGCGGGGACTCGCACACGCCGACGGCCGGGGGCGTCGCCGCGCTCGGGTTCGGCTTCGGCGGCACCGACATGGCCTTCACCCTCCTCTACGGGGAGCTCTGGCTCCGCGTGCCCCGGACCATCCGCGTGCACGTGACCGGCGACCTCGGACCAGGGGTCACCGCGAAGGACCTAGCCCTGACCATCGTCGGGGAGCTGGGCGCCGGGTACGCGGACTACGCCGTCCTCGAGTACACCGGACTGCCGGAGCGGCTGCCCGTGGGCGACCGAATGTGCCTGTGCAACCTGGCGACGGAGGCCGGAGCCAAGTCGGCCTACGTACCGCCCGCGGAGGGGCCGGAGTGGCTGCGTCCCGGGGACGCCGACGAGACCGTGGAGCTCGACGCCTCGGAGGTGGAACCCGTCGTCTCCGTCCCGGACGCCGTGGACCGCGTGAGGCCGGTCGGGGACGTGCAGGGCGAGGAGATCACCCGCGTGTTCGTGGGCTCGTGCACCAACGGGCGCTACCGCGACATCCGGGCGTTCACCGAGGCGCTGGACGCGCTCGGCGGGCCCGACCCGAACGTCCGCATCGTCGTCGTCCCGGCCTCCCGACGCGTCCTGCTTCGACTGGCCCGGGACGGAACCCTCGAGCGGCTGATCGAGCTGGGGGCGAGCGTGGCCCCGCCCGGCTGCGGTCCCTGCCTGGGCGAGCACCTGGGCGTCCTGGGCGACGACGACGTGTGCGTGTCCACCGCCAACCGGAACTTCCCGGGTCGGATGGGTTCAGTCGAGGCGGATATCTACCTGGCCAGCCCGCTCACGGCGGCCGTCGCCGCCGCCCAGGGCGAGCTGGCGGACCCAAGGGAGGAGCTGCCTCGAACCGCGCTCGAGCGGGTGAGCGGCCCGTGAGGTGGGAGGGGCGCGCCTGGGTGTTCGGGGACAACGTGGACACGGATCAAATCATCCCGGGCCGGTACCTGAGGCGGGTCTCCTACGACGAGCTGGGCCGGTACGCGATGACCGGGGCGGACCCGGAGTTCCCGGAGAAGGTGCGGGAGGGTGACGTCCTCGTCGCGGGCCGGAACTTCGGGTGCGGGTCCTCCCGGGAGCAGGCGGTCATGGCCCTGCAGCAGGCCGGAATCGCGTGCGTGGTCGCCGAGTCCTTCGCCCGGATCTTCTACCGGAACGCCCTGAACCGGGGCCTGCCCACGGTGGAGGCGCGCGAGGATCCTACGGAGATCGTGGAGGATGGGGAGCGGGTCGTCGTCGACCTGGACGGGCTCGTCCTGAGGTCGGAGTCGGGCGAGGTGCCCCTGCGCGAGCCCCCGGAGTTCGCCCGGAGGGCCTGGCGGGAGGGCGGGCTGCTGGAGCTTGCCCGGAGGAACCCGGAGCGGCCCCCGTGGCGGTGACGCCGAGCTGCGGGCGCTGCTCCGGATCGTGCGGGAGCTGGGGGCGAGGCGGGTCGTGGAGGTGGGTCACGGGCGGAACCTGCGGTACCTCTCGTTCCTGCGGGAGCGCGGCGTGGACGCGGTCGGGGTCGAGGTGCGGGTCGAGCACGTGCGGCGGGCGCTGGATCGCGGGCTGCCCTCCGTGAACGCGGACGCCGTCGGAGCGTCGGGCTGGATCCGGCGGGTGCTGGACCCGGACCTGGTCTACGCGGTGAGGCCGCCGGTGGAGCTGGCCCTCGATCTCGTTCGAGAGTACTCGCCGGTGGCGCTGCGGATGCGGTGGGAGGAGCGGGGGGAGCTACCGGGGCCGGCGCGTCGGCTGGGTCCCTGGGACGTCTACGGCTAGAGGTACTCCCGGACGCGGTCGTACAGGACCGAGCCCGCCGCCAGGAACCCGACCATGAAGCCCAGCAGGACGAGCAGGTCCACCGGGTCGAGGTATCCCATCAGCGCCGCCTTCCGGGCCGCGTCACCCATGTAGTACATCGGGTTGATGGTGGCGAGCGCCCGTGCCCAGCCCGGCATGACGCTGATCGGCATGAAGATGCCGGAGAGGAACATCATTGGTATGGTCACCGTCCCCGTGGCCATCTCCGCGACCTCCGAGCGGCCGGCGAGTGACGCCATGAGGAGTCCGAGCCCGACCATCGTGGCGGCGGAGAGCGCCCCCACCAGGAAGAGCAGGATGGGGTGGAGGATCTTCGCGCCCAGGGCCAGCGCGACGAGCACGATGATCGCGCACCGGACGCAGCCCCAGACGGTCATGTTCACGAACCGTCCGATGACGACGTCCCGGGCCCGGATGGGGGCCGCGAAGAGGGCGTAGGACACGCCCAGCTCGATCTCCTCCATCATGAGGCGTCCGAGCCCGAAGATGGAGCCCATCGCCGCGGTCATGACGGCCAGCCCGGGGATCAGGTAGTCGAAGTACTTGAGTCCCTTCACCGGCGTCCGCACGTGGAACGGGTTGAACCGGGGCGCGTGGACGGCGGGTCGCACGGGCATCATCCTCAGCACCGGGGCCAGCCGCTTCATGGAGGACTTGAGGGAGCTCGCCACGTGCTTCGCCCAGGCCCGCTGGATCTTGCTCAGGACGTATCGGGAGCCCATCGGGTCGGTCGGGTCGTAGTAGACCTCGGCCTTGCGGTCCGGGAACCCGGACGGTAGGTACAGGAAAACCGAGGCCGAGCCCCGTCGGACCAGGTCTCGCCCCTCCCGAACGCTCTTCACGTGGATCAGGTGGACCCGGTGGTCACGCTTCAGCTGGTCGACGATCGGGTCCCCGGAGCCCGAGTCGTGCCGGAGGATCGCGACGTTGACGCTGGTCGGATTCACGTCGTAGAAGGCGCCGTACATCATGATCATCACGATGACGGGCATGGTGAAGGTGACCGTCATCCGCCTCCGGTCCTTCACCCACGCCTTGAGGTCCCGGGCGGCGATCGCGCGCCAGCTCACGTTCTCACTCCCCCACCAACTGGGCCGCGACGGCCCGGTACGCGTCCAGTACGGACCCGTGCTCGCTCATGAGCCGGTCGAAGGGCTCGTCCAGGGCCTTGCGGCCCTCCAGGAAGATCAGCACGCGGTCCGGCTCCAGCTGCTCCACCTCGTGCACGTCGTGGGAGACGTAGAGGACGGTCGTGCCGGACTCGTTGTACTCTCGCACGGCCTCGATCACGTCCTGTCGGGCCGTCGGGTCCAGCTCGTTGGTCGGCTCGTCCAGGACCAGGATCTCGGGCCGGAGGGCGAGGGCCAGGGCGACGGCGGCGCGCTTCCGCATGCCGCCGGAGAGGTGCTCCACGCGTCGGTCCATGTACCGGTGCACCTCCAGGAGCTCGAACGGCTCCTCGTCCGGCTCGACACCGTACAGCTTGGCGTAGAACCGGACGTTCTCCCGGACGGTCTGCTCGAGGTACAGGCCCCCCTGCTGGGGCACGATGGAGACGCGGCGCTTGACGTCCGGGTCGGACGGGTCGCCCCCCAGCACGCGGATCTCGCCCCGGGTGGGCTTGGTGACCCCGCACACGATCTTGATGAACGTGGACTTGCCCGCACCGTTGGGCCCGAGGATGGCCACGAGCTCGCCCCGGTCCACCTCCACGTCCACGGAGCGGAGGGCGACGACCCTGCCGTACTCCTTCCACAGGTCTCGGGCGAGGACGGCGGGCAAAGTGGGCCCCCGCGACGGTCCGCCGGCTCCGGTATTTCCGGTTGTTACCCGGGGGCCCCGGTTGGGGGCGTATCGTTTCGAGTATCGTAACGATCGGCCCGGGGCGCTCAGCGCAGGGCCTTGACGAACGCTTCCGCCAGCTCCTCCTCAAACCCCACCAGGAAGATCCTGCGGACGCGCTCGAGCCTCGGGGCCAGCTCCCGGATGACCCCGACCATAACCTCCGCCGCGTCCTCGTAGGGGACGCCGCCGACCCCGGTGCCCATGCCCGGAAACGCGACGGACTTCACGCCCAGCTCCTCGGCCTTCTCCAGGGCCGCGCGGGTGGCCTTCTCCACGTTCTCCACCCCGATCCGCTGGGCCGGCCGTTCCATCGTGGGCGCGTGGATCACGTACTCCGCGCTCAGTCGACCCGCGGTCGTGGCGACGGCCTCGCCCACGGGGATCGGCGCCTTCTCGCGGGCCTCGCGCTCGATCTCCTCCCCGCCCTTCTCCTTGATCGCGGCCGCCACGCCGCCCCCCATCACGCCCCGGCTGTTGGCGGGGTTCACGATCGCGTCCGCCTCCTCCAGCTCGGTGATGTCCCCCTGCAGGACGATCACCTCGACGCCCTCCACCTCGGTGCGGTACACCTCCCGGAGCGGCAACGGGCTCCCCCCGCCTCGGGAACCCCGTCGTGTCTTCATCCGGTCCGATGGCGCGGTGATCCTCATCGGCCGGTCGGGGGCCGGTTTCGGCCCCCGTCGTACTCATCACCGCTCAGGGGGGACAATGGATCCTCATCAACCGGGTTGACCGTGAGAACGAGGGTGTGCCCGGCGGCTTGCCCGCCCCCTCATCCACGCCCCCCGAGCGGGGCGTCGGGGGACGGCCTCAGACGGTTTACCGGGCTGCCGACCGGTCGGGGCATCCCCGGCGGGTGAGGGCCGCCCGGTTCCCGACCGTCGGTGGATCTCGCGTGGGATTATAACCGTTTTTTCGACCGTTGGGCCCGGAGAGCCCCGAGCGACCGACGGGCGGGGCGTGGAAGGTGACGCTGCGCGAGTACCTGGTGCGGCTGAGGGAGTGCAGCGCCCTGCACCGGCCGGACCGGGAGATCCCGGTGATGCAGGCGATGCTGCCCTGGGTGCTGACCTACGCGTCGTGGATCGCCGCGTCGCTGCTGCGGGCGTCGACGTCGGCGGTCCCGGGACTCTCGGGGTCGGTGGGGGCGCTCGGTCTCGCGGTCCTGGGTGGGATGCTGGCCGGCGAGGCGCTCTACCTGTACTACCTGTACCTGCTGATCCGGCGCCGGAACGAGCACTTCGAGCGCTCGTTTCGGTTCTTTTCGACGCTGATCCGGCTGCTGCGCGAGGCGGGGTACGAGGACGTGGCGGCGCTCGAGCTGGAGGTCGAGCGGCTGCGAGGGGAGCCAAGGAACCCGGTGCTGTGGGTGCTCCTCTCGCTGGTCCCGATCCTGGGGCTCCTGGCGGTACTGTACGTGTACCACTCGCTGAATCGGGACTTCCACGAGCACTCAATCGTGGAGCGGGGCCTGGTGGAGGGAGTGGCCCGGGCCGTGGGGATGAGCCCGTACGAGCCCCCGTTCGAGGTGGAGGAGCTGGAGCCGGTGCCGCGCAGGAGCACCGTGCTGTACCTCGCGCTAACGGTGCTGACGTTGGGGGCCTTCACGGTGTACTGGTGGTACACCCTGATCCGGGACCCGAACGAGCACTTTCGGGCGCACGAGCGGTTCGAGCGGCGGTTGATCCGGGCGCTGGAGGAGGGGATGGAGGGGTAGGCTAGCCCCCGACCTCCCGGAGCGCCGCGAGTAGGAGGCCGACGAGGCCGCGCTCTCGAAGGAGCTCCCGCGCGCGTTCCGACAGCCGGTACGCGCCGTCGGCCGGCTCGAAGAGGTCCGTGTCGGCCAGCGGTCCGAGCTCGTCCCGGGAGAGGGTCGCTCCCTCCCCCTCCTCGGCGATCCGGCGCAGCGCGGTGGCGGCCTCGCGTACCCGCTCCGCGAGGTCCTCGGGCAGGCGCAGCTCCTCGATGAGGGCGGTGATCTCCTCCTTCCCGGCGGGCACGCGGGCGCGGCCGGCGTAGAACTCGGTCTCCCGGTACTCCCGGGCCCGGTCGATGACCCAGCCGAGCACGGGCGTCTGGACCCGGCCGGCGCTGAGCCAGGTCATGGCCTCGAGCCGGACGTCGGGCTCGATCTCCTCCCCGTTCGCGAGCGCCCTCACCCTCACGGCCTCCTCCCGCACGGACTCGGCGTCGCCGAGCTTCCGGTCCTCGTCCATGAGGGTGGCGACGTAGGTCACCGGGCCGCCCCGGGTGATGCGGGTGCGGACGACGTACTCGTCGCCCTCCCGGCGCACGCGGACGGGTCGGGCGGGGGTGCGACCGTCGTCGAACCGTCGTCGGAAGGAGACGATCCTGACGCCCTCGGGGAGGCGGAGCCGGAGCTCGATGAGCGTGCCGCGGTCGTGCTCGCCCAAGTCGATGGTGAGCCGCTTGAACACGTCCCACAGGTCCTGGGAGAGGGCGAAGCCGATCCAGCGGTCGGCGACCCGTCGGAGGATCTGGGCGGACACGCGGCCCGCGTCCACCTCCTTCCAGTTCTCCTCCCTCAGGGCCTCGGTGATGCCGCGCCGGGTGACCTCGTGGAACTCGGTCCGGTGCACCTCCGCGGTGACCCATCCGAGGTAGTTGAACACGTCCCACCCGATCTTCTCTCCCTCGGTGTCCGGGTCCGTGCCGATGAGGATGACGTCCGCCTCGGCGGCTAGGTCTCGGATGGACTCCAAGAGGGGCGTCTTCAGCTCGACCTCGCCCCCGCAGTTCGGGCACTCCTCGCGCCCCACGACCTGCTCCCCGCACTCCCGGCACCGGCCCAGGACGTCGTACACGGGCACCCACCGGTCGCCCACCCGCTCCACGCCGAAGACGCCCGCGTCCTCCACGAGGTCCGCGACGTGCCCCTGCGTGGCGACGACGGTCAGGTGCAGGCCCTCGGCCGTGGTCTCGTAGGCCACGCCGCCCTCCAACCGGCGCCGGGAGGGGCGGCGCGAGAAGAGGGAGGCGATCATCCGGGCCTTGTTCGGCGACTCGACGATCATCAGGGCCGAGCGCGCGAGCCGGCCGGCCTCCTCCGGCTCGAGCTCGCCCCGGAGGATCCGGCGCACGCGCTCTCGGTCCCGGTCCACCCGCTCCACCAGCTCGCTCAGCCGCTCCTCGGGCAGCCCCTTCAGCCGCAGCCCGATGTCCTCCGCCGTGAGCTCCTTCGGGTAGGACCGCCACTCGAACTCGGTCCCGTACGCGTAGGACATCCGCCGAATCAGCCCGTTGAGGAGTCGCAGCTCCCGATCGTCCTCGGGGTCGCAGAGCACGAAGGACAGCCCGAAGGTCACCCCGCCGGCGAACAGCCGGCTCACGCGCCCGCTGGCCTGCACGTACGTCCGCAGGTCCGGCACCTCGAGGAAGGACTCGCCGTCCTCCTCCCGCACGGCCACCGTGGTCGCCTCGCGCGCGAGCCGCTCCACCCGCTCCCGGTCCCCGAGCAGGTCGAGCAGCTCCCGGACGCCCTCGGCCAGCGTGCGCACGTTTCGGGCCAGCCAGGGCTCTACGTCCAGCTCGTCGGCGAGCTCGTCCGCGTCCCGATCGGCCAGCCTCCGGAGCTCCTCGACGGAGAGGTCCTCAACGGCCTCCTCAACTCGCTCCCGGTACCAGGCGCCGCGCCGGACGATCCGCCAGAGCCGGCCGGCGACGCCCTCGAGCCGACTCCGCAGCCGGGCGTCGTCGACCAGCCGCGCAAGGTTGGAGAGGGCGGAGGCGACGTAGGTCACGTCCTTCAGGTCCTCCTCCCGGGGCGTGAGGCGGATGCGCTGCCGCGGAATCCCGTAAAAGATCGCGTACCGGGCCGCCTGGGGCAGGTCCAGCCCGCGCACGATGACGCCGTACGGGCTGGCGACGGCGACGAGCACGTCCACCTCGCCCTCCGCGAACGCGTCGATCGCCTCCTCCCGCTCCTCGGCCGGCGTGCCCGCGTGCACCGCCCGGGCCTCGATCCCGTGGTCCCTCAGGTACTCGGCCAGCTCCTCCGCCACCTCCCGCGCCCGCGCGCCCCCGGGCAGCCGCTGCGGCACGAAGATCAGGCCGCCTTGCGGGCCCACGCGCTCCGCGAGCTCGCGCACGGCCTCCGGGGAGGGTCTCCTCGGTACGGCCACGTCCTGGATGTTCCTGGGACCCTCGCCTCCGGCGCCCACCTCGAAGTCGAACAGCTCCCGGACAATCGCGAGCCTGCGGGAGGGTGCGACGGCCCCCGTCGCGCTCATGAAGACGATTCGGGCGAGGTCTCGGTCCCGAGCCCGCTCGACCCGCGACTCGAGCTCCTCCATCTCCCGCTCGATCCGCTTCAGATCGCGCCGGACCCGCTCGGCCCGGCGCTCCTCGCCGCGCTCCTCCAGCGACTCGAGCCAGTCGCGCAGGGAGTAGTATCGGCGCCGGAGGTTCGCGAGGCGGTACGCGGCGTCGATCTCCTCCTGCCTCAGGCCGGCCACCCGGAGCAGGCGGTCCACGTTGCGGCCCGTCCCGCGGATGATCGCGTCCACGTCGTCGACGAAGATCACGTCGAAGTCGAGCCGCTCGAGCTCGTCCACCCGGTGCACCAGGAACTGGGCCGTGGTGATCAGGACGTCGAAGTCGCCCTCCCGGATGCGCCGCTGGGCCTCGGCCCGGCGCTCTCGGGGTAGGGCCGCGTGGTACCCGACGACCTCGACGTCGAGGTCGGCCCGCTCGGCGAGGTCCCGGATGCGCTCCTCCACTTGGCGGACGAGGGTGGTGGTGGGCACGAGGTAGTACACGCGCCGGCCCGCGTGGGCCAGGAGGGCGCTCATCAGGGAGGCCCAGGAGGTCTTGCCCGTGCCGGTCGGGGCCAGGATCGAGAAGCTGCAGCCGCGGACGAGGCGGCGCGTCCACACGGCCTGGGCGGAGTACAGGCGGAACCCCGTCGCCTCCTCGAACGCGCGGTTCGCGATCTCGGTGAAGAGCTCGGGCCACACCCGCTCGCGGAAGAACGACTCCACGCGCTCGCGGTCGAGCTCACCCCGCTCGACCCGGTTCAGGAGGAGCTTGAACGCGAGCAGGACCTCGCCCACGGGACCGTGCTCCTCGCGGGCGGTCTCGAGCGCGTCCAGGAGCCGGTCGGTCTCGTAGGGTAGGCAGCGCTCGCAGATGCCGAGCCGGGAGGTGAGCCGGACGGAGGAGCAGTCGCCCCCGCAGATCACGCACGCGGAGCCGAAGACGGCGACGGGCTCGTTCGGATCCGTCCCGCGGATGTCCCGCTCGCGGATGCGGTCCGGGTCGTCTCGGTGCCTCTCCAGCCGCTCGCTCAGCCGGTCCAGGGTCTCGGCGCAGTCCCGGAGGATCGGCTCGGCCAGGTCCCGGAACCCCTCCGGTACGAGCTCCAGCACGTCACTCGCCATCCTCCTTCAGCCCCTTCACGGCGCGGACCAGGCGTTTCAGCCGGTCGTGACCCCTGGTCAGCAGGCGGTTGCAGAGGTCGATCAGGTGGGGCCAGGCCTCCTCCCGAACCGTCTCCCGGCCGTGGACCTTGACGGGCGTTTCCAGGCGCTCGGAGCCGAGGATCTCCACGACCACTTTTGTGTCTTTGATCGACCTGATGGAGGAGGCCTTGAACCCCGCCTCGGAGGCGACGGCGCGCAGCCGGCGGGCCGCCTCCAGGTCCCGGCACAGCACGTGGAAGAGGGGCGGCTGCGCCTTCAGCCACGTGATCCCCTCGTCCGGGGCGCGGCGGACGGCCTCCCGCACCCGGTCCACGTCCACCGGGGGCTCGTGCCACTTCGCGAGGAACTCGGCCCGGCGCTTGTCCCCCACCTCGGGCTCGTGGAGGACGATCACGCGGCCCGAGCAGCTGCTCGTCGTGCAGTAGTCCGGGAGCGCGTTGATCGCCTCGAGCACGGGGATCGCCGGACCGTCCACCTCGCCCCGCTCGATCGCCTCCTCGAGCCGCCGAAGGCGGCGCCGCTTCTCCCCCTCCCAGTGCAAGGGTCAGTGCCGCCTGAGCTCCTCATTTACCTCGGCGTTCGGTCGCCTCATCATCCGGGGGAGCCCGGTTGAAGGACCTCCGGAACTGTAAACTCTGCGCCTGGGAGTGCGGGGTGGACCGGCTGGAGGGTGAGCGAGGGGTCTGCCGGGTCACGGAGCCCGTCGTGGCCTCGAAGCAGCTGCACCCGGCCCCACCCGCGAGCTACACCGTGTTCCTGGGCGGGTGCAACTACCGCTGCCTGAACTGCCAGAACTGGGACATCGCGCACTACCCGGACAACCCGGAGGGCCGCGTGCTCGGGCGCCAGGACCCGCGGGAGCTGGCCGTCGAGGCGGTGAACATGATCGAGACCCCGCAGGGTCGCGCGATCGGGGCGGACCGGATCTTCTTCTCCGGGGGAGAGCCGACCGTCCACCTCCCGTACGTGGAGGAGGTCGTCGAGCACTTCCGGGAGGTCACGGACCTCTGGAAGGTCAACTTCGACACGAACGGGTTCGCCACGCGGAGGAGCATGCGGCGGATCGTCCGGCTCGCGGACTCGATCACGTTCGACTTCAAGGCGTACTCGGACGAGCTGCACCGCGCGCTCACCGGCGCGCCCGTGGAGCCCGTCCTCCGGAACCTGGAGCTCCTCATCCCGTCGCACCTGGACCTGATCTGGGAGGTCCGGATCCTGCTGATCCCGGAGGCGCACGACGAGGAGGAGATCCGGAGCATGTGCGAGTTCCTGGCGGACCTGGACGAGTCCGTCCCCGTCTGCTTCCTCGCCTTCCGACCGAACTTCGTGCTGGAGCGGCACCCGGGCGCGCCGCGGAGGCTGATGCGCCGGGCCGTGGAGATCGCGCGGGAGTGCGGGCTGGAGAACGCCTCCTGGTCCGGCCTGCCGGACCTGGAGGGGGAGGTGCCGCCCCGGGTCCGGAACCATCGGAAGGCGCTGCTGAACCGGTACGGCGGTCACGAGGGGGCCGCCCTGATGGCCGGGTACGCGCGCGAAGTCGGGTGCCCGCGCCACCCCCGCGACTGCGGCGGCTGCCCCCGGATGGCGGAGTGCCCGGTGAAGCGGTACCGGGCGGCGCGAAGGACGTGATCACTCCCGCCAGCGGCGGAACTCCTCGAACCGGCGCTTGATCCGCCCGGGGATCCCGGGCGGGCTGAGCTCGCCCAGGTAGCCCCGATCGTCCCCCTCGAGCTCCACCCGCTCGCGCAGCTCGGCCCGGAGGAGGAACTCGCACAGGCCCGCGTTCCGGAGGACCGCGTCCCGGGGGCGGAGCGTGACGGACCACACGTAGTACACCTTGAAGGCCGTGTCCGGAAACATCCCGCCCCCGAGGTCGACCGCGAGCACGTCGCACGAGGGCTCGTCGAGGAGCTCCAGGACCCGCTCGAGCGTCTCGTACTCCCGCGCGTCCCCGGGGACGAACGTCAGCTCCCTGTGCTCCCGCTCCAGCCGGGTCATCGCCTCGCGCGCCTCCTCCCCGTAGTCCACGGCCACGACCCGGGCCGGACGGCGGCGCAGGATCCGGCGCGTGGCGGCGCCCCGGTGGCAGCCGAGCTCCACGACGACGTCGCCCTCCCGCACGACCTCGCCCAGAAGCTCCCGGTACCGGTCCACGGAGCGGACCAGCGCGATCAAGCCCGGGCCCCGCTAGGCTTTTGTCCGGTCGCGCGGTCCGACCCCGCGGATGATGACGGTTTCAGGCGCCGAGTTCGGCCGGGGATGCGGACATCTCCCCGCACTGACCCCGGAGGGTGACGAGGGCCCTCCGGGGTCCGAGGGGTGAGGAGACCGGCCCGCGCTACCGACTCCGGGTGACCACCACCACCGCCCGCCGGTTGTTCGCCCCCACCCGGAACCGCTCCTCCGCGATCACCTCACCGCCCAGCTCCCGGCGCAGGCGCCGGACCATCCGATCGTAGTACCGGTCCCCGATCGACAGGCCGACCCCGTACTCCCCGAGGTCCAGGGTGCCCAGCCCGGCCCCGTCGATGTGCTTCCCGTGCGCGAGCCGGGTGAGGAGCCCCCGGATCACGGTCGCGCTCGGGGGCGCGCCGCCCGTCGCGAGCTCCCGCACCTCATCCAGCGTCTCCTCCACCAGCCGCTGCGCCGTGCCCCCCAGCTCCAGTCCCCGGATCTCCGTACGATCCGCCCGCGTCGTGCGGTACCCCTCGATCAGCGACCCGTCCACCCACTCCCGTAGGATCAGCCGGGCCGCGCCCTCCGGGTCCCGGCCGAGGCGGTCGGCGATGGCCCGGAGGACCTCCCCCGGGTCGTCCCCCTCCTCGACGCCGAAGCGCTCCCGCAGGGCGCCCGGGTACTCGCGCAGCACCCGGTCGATCACGCGGGTGGCGGGCGATATCGGGTCCTCAAGGACGTCCGGATCGAGGGCGCCGGCCTCCTCCCCCGCCTCCTCGGTCGGGATCACGCCGGGCGAGTCGATGATGAGGAGCCGGCGCCCGCCGCTCACCCACATCTTCCCCTTCGTGTAGCCGGCCTCCCGGGAGGTGGGGGCGGCCGCGCGGCGGGCGAGGGCGTTGATGAGCGTGGACTTGCCGACGTTCTGCACGCCCACGACGCCCACGCGCACGGTCTCCACGTCCTCCGGCGCGACCTCGAAGATCGTCCGGCGGAGGTACCGGATGCCCAGCCGCTCCCGACCGCTCACGTAGACGGTGGGCACGCCCTCCTCCCGCTCGATCCGCTCCTTGGCCCCCTCCGCCCGGGCCCTCGGGACGGTGTCCGCCTTGTTGAGCACGACCACGCGGGCGTAGTCGAACACGTCCTCGAGCCGCGCGAGCCGGTCCCAGCGGGTTTCCTCGGGGTACCGGACGTCCCGCACGTCGAGGACCACGTGGGACTCGGCCAGGACGCGCATGACGTGCCGGTACCACCGGGGCGGCACCGCCTCGCCCCCTCAGCAGCCTTTTTATCGGCGTGTTAACCTTCGGTCGTCACGGGGGTGGTCGCCATTAAAGCTGACCTCGAGGCGCTGGAGACGCTGCAGCGGGACGTGGAGCCGGCCCGGGACGGGGCGCTCCCGCGGCGGGTAGACGAGCGGATCGTCCGGGAGCTGTACGAGGAAGGGGAGCGGTTCGCCGCCTTCGGGGCCTACTACCGGCGGGAGAAGGGCTGCAAGGTGATGAAGGCGGCCGTGGACGGCGGCTTCGTGTGCCCGAACAAGGACGGTCGGATCTCGCGCGAGGGGTGCCTCTTCTGCCCGAAGATGGGTCGCACGATCATCACGCCCAACGTCGACCCGCGGAAGAAGATCGAGGAGCAGGCCCGGAAGCAGATGGAGGTCTTCCGGGAGCGGTACGGGGCGGAGAAGTTCCTGGTGTACTTCTACCCGGCGACGAACACGTACGCGCCGCCGGACGTGCTGGAGGAGCTGTACAATCGGGCGCTCGAGATGGAGGACGTGATCGGGCTGTCCATCGGCACGCGGCCCGACTGCCTGCCGGACGAGGTCCTGGACCTGCTGGAGGGGTACGTGAAGGAGGGCTACGACGTCTGGCTGGAGATCGGCGTGCAGTCGTACCATCACCGGACGCTGACGCGGGTGCGCCGGGGTCACGGGCTGGCGGAGGTGATCGACGCGATCGTCCGGGCCAAGGAGCGGGGCATCCGGGTAGTGAACCACATCATCTTCGGACTGCCAGGGGAGACCCGCGGGGAGATGTTGGAGACCGTGCGGGTGCTCTCGGTGCTGGGCGTGGAGGCGGTGAAGCTGTACCCGCTGGTCGTCCTGGAGCGGACGGACCTGGAGTGCCTGTACCGGGAGCGGCGGTACAAGCCGCTGAGCTACCGGGAGTACATCCGGCTGCTCGCGGACGCGCTGGAGCGGATGGCGCCGACCGTGCTCATCCAGCGGCTGTCGAAGGACCGGGCGCCGGACGAGGAGGTGATCGAGCCGGAGTGGGACCTGTACCGGATGAAGGTGATCTCCGACGTGCGGCGGGAGCTGGCGCGGCGCGAGTCGCGGCAGGGTGCCCGGTACAAGGTGGGACTGGACGCGGACGAGCTGGTGCCGCTGGTCAAGGGGGCCACGGGCGCGGAGGGCTCGGAGGTGCCGACGTGACCGCCCCGCCCGGCGCCGCTTCGTTACGGTCCACGAAACGATCGGAGGACGGCGGCCGTGGGTGGGCTATAGCCCGCCTTCTGTAGCCTTAGCTGGCGGCATTCACCTCAGCGGCCCACCATCCCCCTCCGGCCCGGTGCTCATCAGGGGCATCACCCTCGTATCATCGGGCTCATTCGGCCTCGCCCGCCGCCGGGCGGCCCGTTTCACCGATCCCGCCGGCGTCCTCTGCGGGTTAGCTCGGGCCCCGTCGCCGGGGCCCTTCTTGGCCCGCCCACGGCGGGCCTCAGCCGCGTCATCGCCATCCGCCGACGGACGTGTCGTTTCTGTGGCCGGACCCCGGCCTCTCGGCCGGCCCCCTCTCGGGGCGGCGGCCCGGGCCCGGGGGCGGAGCTTCCTCCCCTTAGCGGCCCACCGGCCGCACCCCGACGGGCCCGCCCTCATTGCCGTGCTCCGGCGGACCCTTACCCGGGGCGGGGTAGCCGCCAGCCCACCCACGGCCGCCGGCACCCGCGGCGACCCGGACGATTATAGACGTTACCCCAGCCGGCTCCTAAACCTTATTTTACCCTCAACGAGAACCGCCCGCGAGGGATGCCCATGAAGGTCCAAGAGATGCTCTCAATACTCTCGGATGTGCTCACGGAACACTACCGGAGTGGTGTGTCACTGAAGGAGTCATTTTACCGAGTATTTGACGATCCGATGTCCATACCAAGCCACCGGGCACGGATGATCCACCGACGGTTGATGGAGCTGGGCAAGCGGCTCGGACTCTGCGAGGAGGCCCTCGACGACGTGATCCAGTCCGCCGAGTTCGAGGACCTGCGCCCCGAGCTCAAGGGCATCCTGGTCGCGGCCGCCGACGAGATCCTCTTCGAGGGGACGAGCCCCGCCCTCGTCACCGACGCCGCCACCCGGAAGGCCCGGGAGACGCTCCACGAGGGCGCGGCCGACTTCGTGCACGCCGTCTGCTTCGACCTCGAGGAGTACGACCTGAACCGCCTTCGGGAGCGGGGCTACGACGAGCTGTCCCTGAAGTACCACTTCCCGCCCGAGTTCGTCGAGCACGCCCGACGCGTGCTCCCGGAGGACGAGCTCGAGGCGTTCCTCGAGGCCTGCAATCGGCCCGCCGTCAAGTACGTCCGGGTGAACACCCTGCACGCCGACCGGGAGGAGGTGGCCGAGCGCCTGCGCGACGAGGGGGTCACGGTCGAGCCCGACCCCCACGTGCCGGACCTGCTTCGGGTAGTCGAGGAGCGGGTGCCCATCGTGCGCACCGAGACCTGGCGAAAGGGCCTCGTCTTCACCCAGGATAAGGCCTCCGCCCTCGTGGGTCACGTGCTCAACCCGCGGCCCGGGGAGTTCGTCGTCGACCTGTGCGCGGCCCCGGGCGGGAAGACCCTGCACGCCCTGTGCCTCATGGAGGGCGATGGCGAGATTCTCGCCGTGGACAAGTCGGACTGGCGCCTGGAGGCCATGAAGGAGAAGCTCGAGTGGCAGCGGGTCCCGGACGGCGCGGTCGAGCTGCGGCACGCGGACGCGCGCGAGCTGCCGGAGGAGCTCGAGGGGGAGGCGGACCGCGTCATCGTTGACCCGCCCTGCTCCGGCATGGGATCCGTCCAGAAGCGGCCGGAGACGCGGTGGAACCTCAGCCGGCGGAAGGTCCGGCGGTACGCCAAGCTGCAGGCGGAGCTCCTGGAGGCGGGCGTCCGGGTGGCGCGGCCCGGCGGGGTGATCGTGTACTCCACCTGCACGCTCACGCTGGACGAGAACGAGGGGGTCGTCCGCCGGGTCCTGCGCCGGCGCGACGACGTGGAGCTGGAGGAGGTGCGGGCGGACTTCGGCCGGGAGGGGCGGCTGAGCGGAACGCGCCGCTTCTACCCGCACTCGGACGACTGCCAGGGGTTCTTCATCGCCCGGCTGAGGAGGCGGCGGTAAGACCCCCTAATCCCCGGAAGAAAGGCTCAAATTCGACGTCGGGTCCCGGAGGTTCCACGGGGGGAAGCCACCGTGAGGGCGCTGCCGGTACTCCTGGCGGCCCTGCTGATCTCGATGAGCGGGGCCGCGGTGGCGGACGAGGACGAGACGCTCGCGGGCGTGCTGGTGCACCCGTGGGCGCTGCAGCTCAGCGCCAGCCAGCCGAAGGAGGTCTCCAAGGAGTACGTGATCTCGGTGGAGGGGCCGGCCGGCTCGAACCTGCCGCTGCGCAAGGCGTATTACGGCGTGTTCGTCTCGGACGAGCACCACGCGGCGCTGATCGTGGACCTGACGCCGGCGGTGGTCGGGGAGAAGGACGACAAGGTGATCATCGATCCGAACGCGATCCCGGGGCGCCGGTACGCCAAGGTCCGGTTCAAGCGGGCGCACGCGCCGCGGTACGGGCTGCTGGCGCTGTCCCTGGAGACGAAGCAGCTGCCGCTGGGACTGCCGGTGAAGCTCGTCAAGCCGAAGGACCTCAAGCTGAAGGTGGGCAAGGTTGAGGTGGAGCTGAACGAGGAGCTAGCGAAGGATCTGGCCCGGGTGCTGGCGACCTACGAGTACGGGGAGGTGGCGAAGCGTGTCAGCGTCGGTAAGCTGCAGGCGCTGGTGTTCAAGGTGCTGATCCGGGACCAGCTGATCGGGGTACCGGAGGTCAAGGGCCGGGCACAGGCCAAGGTGGAGACGAAGGTGGAAGCGACCGCGAGCGTGAAGAGCGGTAAGACGGAGGCGAAGGTGAACGAGGAGGCCAGTTACGCGGTTCGGGCCTTCCTGGAGGCCAACGCGGGCAAGAGCGAGGTGAGGGCGGAGTTCGAAGCGAGCGAGCTCGAAGAAGTGCTCGGTGAGGCCGCCAGGCTGGTCGAGGACTTCCTGGGCACGGAGGAGGGCAAGCAGCTCGCGAGCGCCGCCGAGCGGGCGGCCAAGGCCGGCGCGGCGGCCGCGCCGGTGGGGCTGGCGGCGGTGCTCTCGGGCCTGCTGGCGCTGGCGCGAACCCGCCGGCGTTAATCCCACAATCTTTTTATACCGGACGACGCGGGATCGTGATCGGAGGCGCGGCCGCAGTCTAGTCTGGTAGGACGCGGGCCTTCCGAGCCCGTGGCCCGGGTTCAAATCCCGGCGGCCGCACCATACCGGGAATCGTTACGAGATTCGTAACGAATGTCGGGTCGGGGTCGGCCGGGTGGTCCTCGTCATCCTTCGCCGTCGGTCGGGATGACAGTCATCATACCTCGCCTTCCAGCTCGAGCAGCCCCGCCTCCTTCCCCGCCTTGAGCAGGGCCCAGGCGTAGGAGAGGCAGGCGAAGGCCTCGACGGGCAGGTCGTGGGCCAGGTAGTACCGGCCGTCGTGGTAGTACCGCTCGGCGAGGTCGAGGAGCTCCTCCCCCTCGAGCGTCATCGGCTCGGCGCGCTCGAGGAGGCGGGGCAGGTCGCGGAGGTACCGGTCCAGCCGGTCGAGGAGCTCTCGGGCTATCTTATGACTGTCCCCTCTCCGCTCAACAGCCCGGACAAGTTCGTCACGATCGCCTCCCGACATCCCGACTCCACCGCCCGGATCGCGGCCTCCACCTTCGGGATCATCCCGCCCTTGATCACCCCTTCGCGCCGGAGCCTGCGGGCCTCCTCCGGGGTCAGGCGCTCGATCACGCTGTCAGGATCGTCCACGTCCTCGAGCACCCCGGGAACGTCGGTGAGGAGCACGAGCCGGTCCGCGCCCGCCTCGGCGGCGATGGCCCCGGCGGCGGTGTCGGCGTTGACGTTGTAAATCGTGCCGCGCTCGTCCACGCCGAGCGGGGCGATCACGGGCACGCGCCCGTCCCGCAGCAGGGCGCGGAGCAGGTCGACGTTCACGGCCTTCACGTCCCCTACGTACCCCAGGTCCACCTCCTCCCCATCCACGCGCTCGACCCGCTTCTCCGCGAGCAGCAGGCCCCCGTCCACGCCGGAGAGTCCGACCGCGTCGACCCCGTGCGCTCGGAGCCCGGCCACCAGGCGCTTGTTCACGTGGCCGGCGAGCACCATGATCACCACCCGGAGGGTCTCCCCGTCGGTGACCCGGAGTCCCTTCACGAACCGCGGTTCCAGCCCGAGCTCCTCCATGGTCCGCGAGACCTCGGGCCCGCCCCCGTGCACGATCACGGCCTCGTCGGGCAGGGCCTCGGCGAGCCGGTCGACCCGGTCCAGGACCTCCCCACCGACCTTGATCACCTCCACGAGCATCACCACCCAGGGGCGGTTCGGGGTTGGAGAACCAACTCCTGGCCGTGCGGGCGCTGGTGCTGATCGAGGCCCGGGGACTGCCGATCCCGGAGGCGGTGGAGCGGGTCTGCGGGGACCGACCGAGGGAGGTGCGCCGGTCGGTCCAGGCCTTCGTGTACGAGACTATAAAGCATCGGAACCTGCTGGACGAGCTGATCCGCGCGGGCTCGGAGGCGGAGCCGGAGCGGATCCGCTCCCCGTACGTGAAGCAGATCCTCCGGGTCGGCACGCTGGAGATGAAGCTGTGGGGGAACCCGGCCCCGGCGGTCACGGACTGCATGGTCCGGCTCGCGAAGCGGCTGGCGGGGGAGCGGGCGGGCAGCTTCGTGAACGCCGTGCTCCGGGGCGTGGAGCGCGTCTCGGTGGAGGAGGTACTCGAGGACCGGCCCTGGACGGAGCGGCTCGCGCTCCGGTACGGGCACCCGGAGTGGTTCGTGCTCTACGCGCTCGACCTGTTCCACGGGGACCGGGAGCGGGTGGAGCGGCTGCTGCGGGCCAACAACCGGGTACCTCCCCAGTACCTGCGGATCAACCGGCTCCGGCTGGACCCGCTGACCGGGGAGGAGGTCCTGCGCCGGGAGTACGGGATCGTGGTGGAGCCGACGTTCCTGGAGGAGGTGAAGGTGCTCCGGCGCGGGCGCGGGTACGGGTCGCGGGCCTGGCGGGAGGGCCTGTTCGACGTGCAGGACCTGGCCTCGGCGTGCGCGTCGGCGGCCCTATCGCCCGAGCCGGGCGAGGTCGTGCTGGACGTCTGCGCGGCCCCGGGCAGCAAGACGACCCACCTGGCGGAGCAGATGCGTGACGAGGGAACGATCGTCTCGGTCGACGTCTCCGAGCGGGGCCTGGAGGTCCTCAGGCGCCGCTGCCGCCGGCTGGGGATCACCTGCGTGGAGACCCTCTGCCGGGACGCCCGGGGGCTGTCGGCGGACGACCTGCCCGAGGTCCCGGACCGGATCCTCGTGGACCCGCCGTGCTCCACCACGGGCGTGTGGAACCGGAACCCGGACAGCCGGTGGAAGCCGAAGCCGCTGGAGAGGTTCGCCCGGCGGGAGTGGAGCATCCTGGAGCCGGCGCTGAGGATCGCGGAGGAGCACGGGTGCACGCTGGTTTACTCCACGTGTTCGGTATCCTGGGAGGAGAATGAGGCGATCGTGAGGAGGGCGCTGGAGGAGTACGACGTCCGGCTGGTCGACGCGGGCGTGCCCGGCTCCCCGGGACTCCGGGAGTTCCGCGGGGAGCGGTTCCCGGGGCACGACAAGGTGCGCCGGTACTGGCCGTTCCGGCACGACACCGCGGGCTTCTTCGTGGCGAAGCTGCGGGGCGGCTAGCCCTCGTAGAAGAACAGCGCCGGGGTGGCGTACCCGGCGTCGGGGTCGTGCAGCAGGCCGAGGTCCACCTCGGCCCGATCCGGGACCCATCCCGGCGGCCGGCCGGGCTCGATGACGTCCACCCGGTCCACGGACAGGGACCGCCCGCGCCGGCGGCACCGGACCGCGAGCGCCCTACCGCCGCCGGCGACGTAGAACCGGGCCTCCGGATCCGGGTCGAGGCCCCAAACGACGAGGGCCGAGTCGTGCGCGGTGCCGGTGAGCTTGCGCACGCGCTCTCGGGTTCCACCATCCCAGCTCACTTCGAGCCGCTTGACGCCCAGCCACTTCGGCCGTACCCTCAGCAGCCGGGCTCCGACGAACGGGAGCAGGACCTGGGTCGCCAGGTCATCCTCGAGGACGAGGGGTACGAACCCCCGGTACTCCGGGTCGTACCGGTACGCCCGACCGTTGAAGACGAACCCCTCGTGCCGCTCGTCCAGGTCGATCGTGAACCAGCGCTCGCCGTTCTCCCGGTAGACCACGACCCGCTCCGGCCGATCGTCGCCCCAGTGCACCTCGAAAACCGCGGGTCCCTTCGCCCCCTCATCGCGGAAGCAGCGCTGCCGGGCCTCGGACCAGCGCGTTGAGAACTCGGTCAGCAGCTGCTCGTAGTTCGCGCTGCACAGGTTGCACGCGTTCCTCCTCACGTTCACCGTGTGCACCTCGCGCATGGCCCTCAGGCGCTTGAGGCTGCTGACGGTAAGGTTCCAGCTGGCGCCGAGCGCCACCCGCTCGTTCGCGTAGATCTTGCAGTGGATCCCCAGCGTCCCCTTGCGCCCCTCCGCCTCCCGGACCTCGAAGCCCAGGCGGGCCCACCTCCTCAGCACCTCCGGCTTGTTCTCGCCGGCGGCGACGAGGAGGTAGAGCTCCAGGCCCTCCCTCGGCAGCTCCCGTAGGATCTGAACGCCCTCCTCTACCAGGTCGTCCGGGTCGGACACCCACGGGCTGGCCAGGCAGACGAGCTCCCCGGCCTCCTCGATCAGTCGGTCCAGTACCTTCTCCGAGTACTCGTAGAACCGGAGGCTCTCGTCGTCCTCCTCGCCGCCGAAGATCCGGGCCGAGAGGGCCTTGATCCCCTGCTTCGCCACCTCCGGGAGGGACAGCCGGCTCGACAGCTCCTCCTCGATGTCCTCCCTAACCTCCTCGCCCGAGATGCCCACGGACTGGAGCACGTCCGAGAGCCTGTCGGCCGCATCCCTCACGACCTGACTCGCCGACTGGAACATGTCCTTGATGCCGATCCCTTGGCGACGGGCCTCCCGAGTCAGCTCCCGGACGACCTGCTCGGCCATTTGACGCACGTATCTCCGGGTCGACGGATCGCTCACGTACTTCTCCACTATCATGGAGATGACGGAGCTGAGCGCGTACTCCAACAGGATGTACTGGATCACCCCACTCACCCCGGCGGCGGCGCCCGGCCCGGGAAGGGAGATGGTTTTAACGTTCGTCCGTCGGCCGGCGGGCGGGGGGACGAGGTTGTCCGAGCGCGAGCAGCTCGTTTACCTCAACGGTGAGCTGGTTCCCCGGGAGGAGGCGAAGATCTCCGTCTACGATCATGGGTTCCTGTACGGGGACGGCGTGTTCGAGGGGATCCGGGCGTACGACGGGAGGATCTTCAAGCTGGACGAGCACGTGGATCGGCTGTACGACTCGGCGAAGGCGATCATGCTGGACATCCCGATGAGCAAGGAGGAGATGAAGGAGGCGATCATCGAGACGGTGCGGGCGAACGGGCTGCGGGACGCGTACATCCGGGTGGTCGTGTCCCGGGGCGAGGGGGACCTGGGGCTGGATCCGGAGAAGTGCCCGGAGCCGACGGTCGTGATCATCGCGGAGCCGATGGAACCGCTCTACGGGGACCTGTACGAGAAGGGTATCGAGGTGATCACGGCCTCGGTGCGCCGGATCCCGCCGGACGCGCTGGATCCTAAGATCAAGTCCTGCAACTACCTGAACAACATCCTGGCGAAGATCCAGGCGAACCTGGCGGGCGCGGACGAGGCGATCATGCTGGACCATGAGGGGTACGTGTGCGAGGGCACGGGCGACAACGTGTTCGTGGTGGAGGACGGCGTGGTCTACACGCCGCCGGAGGACACGATCCTGCGGGGGATCACGCGGGCTACGGTGATGGAGCTGTGCGAGGAGCTGGGGATCCCGGTGGAGGAGAAGCGGATCACGCTGGGGGAGCTGTACGCGGCGGACGAGGTGTTCCTGACGGGAACGGCGGCGGAGGTGGCGCCGGTGCGGAAGGTGGACGGGCGGAGGATCGGGAAGGAGTGCCCGGGTCCGATCACGCGGAGGATCATGGAGGCGTTTCGGGAGCTGACGCGGCGGGAGGGGACGCCGGTGTACGAGGATGAGGAGTGACCCGGGGTGCCCCGTTGTCCCTCCTCCGCCTCGTCCGGGGCAGCCTGACGGTCCTCGTCGGGTCGCTCGCGCTGCGCCTGGGCGGGTACGTGTACCGGCTGCTGGTCGGCCGGCTGCTGGGGCCGGACGGGTACGGGATCGTTTCCTCCACGATGGTCGTGCAGACGATCGTGATGTTCCTGGCCACGTTCGGGGTCCCGCCCGCGATCGCCCGGTACGTGTCCCGGTACCGGGCGCTGGGTGACGGCGCGCGGGTGCGCCAGTTCATCCGGATCCCCACCGCGACGCTGGTGCTCCTCTCCGCGGCGGCCTCCCTTGCGCTCGCGCTCGCCGCCCCCTACCTGGCGTGCTGGTACTTCCACAACCCCCGGCTCTACTGGCCGCTCGTGCTCACGGCCGTCGGCCTGCCGTTCGCGGCGTTCGCGTCGTGCGTTCGCGGCGCGTTCCAGGGCTTCCAGGACATGAAGGGCTACGTGATGACCCAGTTCGTGGAGCAGGGGACCCGGGTGGGCGGCGCGCCGGCCCTGATCCTCGCCGGGTACGGGCCCGCGGGCGCCGTGTTCGCCTCGGCCGCGCTCGCGTACATGACGTCCGGGGCCTACGGGGCGATCCAGCTGCGCCGGAAGCACCTGCCCGAGGTACCTCCGGATGGGGATCCGCTCCCCCCGGCCCGGGTCGCCCGGGAGGCGCTGACGTTCGGCCTGCCCGTCGCCCTGACCGGGATCGCCGACATGCTGCAGTCCAACGTGGACCTGCTCGCGATCGGCTACTTCCTGGGCACGCTGTGGGTGGGGTTCTACGACGCGGCCGGCCCCATCGCCCGGCTGCCCACGACCCTGTGCGCCGCGGTGGCGACGGCCCTACTGCCCGCGGCCTCCGAGGCGGAAGCGCTGCGGGACGAGCGCACGCTGCGGCAGTACGCGCACATCTCAATCAAGACCGTGTGGACGCTGCTCGTCCCGATGGCCGCGCTCACGGGCGCGCTGGCGGAGCCCCTGATCGTCCTCTTCTTCGGGACGTCGTTCCGGCCCGGCGCCCAGGCGCTCTACGTCCTCCCCATGGCCATGGCGTTCATCGTGCTGTTCCGCAACTGCGCGAGCCTGCTGCAGGGGATCGGGAAGGAGCGGCACCCGCTGCTCATCCTCACCCTCTCGCTGGCGCTGAACGTGGGGTTGAACGCGCTCCTCGTCCCGAGGCTGGGGATCTTCGGGGCGTCCGTCGCCACCGCCGTCTCCGACTGGGTGGCGATGCTTCTGGTCGTCCGGGCGGTGCTGGTCAGCGCCCCGGTGGAGCTCAAGCTCCGGTGGATGCTGGCGCCGGCGCTCGCGGGATCGGCCGCCTGGTTGGTCGCCCGCTGGGTCGCGGAGGCGCTCCCATGGGTGCCGCTCAAGCTGCTCGCCGGGTTCTCGGCGGGCGCGCTCGTCTACACGCTGCTCGTGGTCGCGCTGGGTGGGATCAGCGGGCTGGAGTGGGAGATCCTGGAGCGCGGGGCCGAGCGGATCGGCGCTCCGAGGCTCGTGACGGCGCTGCGTCGGCTCCAGCTCGTGGGCTAGGGGGGCGCCGGGATGAGCCTGGCCGCCGCCCTGAGGGCCCTGGCGGCCGAGCGGATGGCTCGGGAGCTACCGCTGACCGAGGCGGCCGAGCGACTGGGCGTGGACGTGTCCACGGTCTCTCACTACCTCCGGGGGGACTACCCGAGCGAGCGCGCCCGGGACGCGGCGCGCCGGGTGCTGGAGCGGTCCGCGCCCTTCGGACTGTGGCCGGTGCTCGAGGAGGAGCTGGGCCGGGAGGTGGCGGCCGAGGTGCTCCGGTGGCTCGTGGGGGAGGAGGTGGAGGGTCGGGTGCGGGTGGATGACGCCCGGTGCGTGTCCTGCGGGAGGTGCCGGGAGGCGTGCCCCTCGCCGGACGCCTGCCTGGGGTGCGCGGAGTGCGTGCGGGCGTGTCCCACCCGGGCGCGCACGCTGGAGGTTCGTTACCGGGGCGTGCGCTACGAGGTTCGTCGGGAAAGGTAGCGTTCGGCCAGCTGGATGGCCCGTTCCGCCGCCCGGGGTACGGCGCGGCGCACGGGTCGGGACATCCCGGGTCGGACCTCGGGGATCGGCAGCTCCTTCACCTGGCACCCGATGATCCGGAAGTCCACCCCCGCGCGCTCGCGCAGCTCGAGCAGGGCCCCCTCGACGCTCCACCCGTGCGCGTCGACCGGGATGATGCGGGCGTCGGGGCTGAGGTCCTCGGGCCCGAACTCCAGGAGCGTCCCCGGCTCCTCCCCCACGTCCACGGCGTCCACGACGATGATGAACTCCACCCGTGACTCCTCGTCGATCAGCGAGAACACGTTCTGTGGGGCGCCGGAGCCCGCGTCGATTACCTCCGCGTCCGGGTGCGACCAGCCCCTGCGCTCTATCTCCCGGACGACGGCCGGCCCGAACCCGTCGTCCCCGAACAGCTCGTTCCCGCACCCCACGATCAGCACCCGCTTCTCGAGGAAGCTCAGCATCGCCCGCTACCCCGTCCTCGCGAGTAGGTTTAGGAGCGCGAGCCGGAGCAGCGCCTCCAGGGGCCGGCACAGCGACTCGAGAAGCCACTTAACGTCCTCCCTCGGGATTGAGGTTCCGAGGAACCGCTCGACCGAGTTCACGACCGCCAGGAGCGCGTCGCGGGAGAGGGACCGGAGCTCGGCGGACAGCCAGTCCGCCAGGAACCCGTAGGTGCCGTCGGCGCGGACGCGCTCCCGACGGGCCAGCGCGCTCGGGTCGATCCGGTCCGGGTACAGGAGTGTGAAGGCCCGCTTGAGACCGTCGTTCATCAGGCGCACCCCCTCCTCGACGAGCGTTCGCGCGGCCGGTGACAGCCGGAACTCCCAGAGCCGGTTCAGCGCGGCGCGGAGGGCGGTGAACAGCAGGTTCAGGTACGGGGTGAGGGAGGCCACCACGTCCCGGCCCAGCCGGGACTCCAGCGTCCGTCGGGCGTAGGAGGTCACGAGGTCGACGACCCGGGGCCAGATCTCCCTGTCGCACGTCCTCAGGACCCTTCGAGCCACCTCCTCGGGCCGCGGCAGGAGCCGTTCGAACGCCGAAACCGCCAGCGCCCGGTCCGGGACGTAGGTGACGCGCACGGTCGTCCCGTCCCCGAGGAGCGTCATCCACGCCACCCGGAGCTGGGAGGTGATGCCCGAGCTCGAGGCCGTGATCCCGGCGAGCGCGGGCACGAGCCGGACCTCCCGGTGCACCGGTAGGTGGAGGAGCGCCTCCGTGAGGTGCCGGTCGAGATCCAGCGGCGGGAGGACCAGGGGCAGCGGCCCGGAACGGTGCTCAAGCCTCCGGCCGCTGGGGGTCTCGATGAGGACCAGGTCCCGGGTCCCGGTGATCCGGCCCACGAACACTCCGTCGGCGCGGTACCCGACGGCGGTCATCCCGGTGGGTTGGATCGGGGGCTGACCGTAAGACGATCCGGTAGGCACCTTCACCTCGACTGTGGCGGGCGTGAGCGTCGTCCCGTCGAACCTGGCCAGCACGTGGTCCGGGTGCACGCGCACGAGCTGGGACGCGACGGGCGCGGGTGAGGATAGCGTGAGGAGGAGCGAGGTGAGGAGGATCGCGCTGGAGCGGGTGGAGCGGCTGCTGAGGCTGGCCAGGGAGGCGTATCGGGAGGATCCGGACCGTGCGCGGCGGTACGTGCGGTTGGCGAGGCGGATCGCGATGAAGGCGCGGGTGAGGCTGCCGAGGCACCTCAAGCGGAGCTTCTGCAAGCGGTGTTACACCCCGCTGATCCCCGGGGTTACCGCTCGGGTCCGGCTGCGGCAGAACCGAATGCCGCACGTATCGGTCACGTGCCTGGAGTGTGGGTACATATACAGGTACCCGTACCTGAGGGAGGTGAAGGAGCGGCGTCGCCGGCGCGCGGAGCGTCGGAAGGGGGTGGGCTCGGATGGTTAAGTACCCGGCCGACGTCAAGCGGCTGCCCGGGAAGGAGCGTCGCCGCCTGCGGGCCCGGGGCGTGATGCTGGAGCCGGTGGTGCGGATCGGGAAGCGCGGGCTCACGTCGGGCGTGATCGAGGAGGTGGACCGGCAGCTGGAGGAGCGGGAGCTGGTCAAGGTGCGGTTCGAGCGGAACGTCCTGCGCCGGTACGATCGCAAGGAGTTGGCGGCGGAGCTCGCCCGGAAGGTGAACGCGGAGCTGGTCGACGTGCGGGGTCGCACGGCCGTCCTGTTCCGGCCCCGACAGGGCTGGAAGCGCTACCTGGAGCGCTTCTCCCGGTAAACCAATTAACGCGGGCGGGCCCGCCGAGGCGGGGGGCTGGCGCGTGCCGGTGTACGACGCGTTCTCGGTCCCGGGACACGAGCTCGTGGAGCGGCTCGCGGAGCGGCTGAAGGAGTTCGACGAGATCGAGCCGCCGGAGTGGGCTAAGTACGTGAAGACCGGGCGTCACAAGGAGCGACCGCCGGAGGACCCGGACTGGTGGTACGTGAGGGCCGCCTCCGTGCTGCGCCGGCTCTACATCGACGGGCCGGTGGGCGTCGAGCGACTGCGCACGTACTACGGGGGCCGTCAGGACCGGGGCGCCCGCCCGGAGCGGTTCCGCAAGGGCAGCGGTGCGATCATCCGCAGGATCCTGCAGCAGCTGGAGGAGGCGGGGCTGGTGGAGAAGACGGACGAGGGTCGGGTGCTCACGCCGGAGGGGCGCTCCCTGGTGGACGAGACGGCGCACGAGATCGCCAAGGAAAAGGGGTACACGGATAAGTTCCAGTCCCCGGTGTAGCCGGGGCGTACCACCATGACGGACCCCGAGCTGGAGCGGCTTCGAAGGAAGAGGATGCTCGAGCTGCAGCGCCGAGCCCAGGCTCAGCAGGCCCGGGAGGGAGCGAAGGAGCGTAAGGAGGAGGAGCGACGCGCGCTGGAGGAGGCGCAGCGCCGGGCGCTCCTGCGCAAGATCCTGACCCCGGAGGCCCGGGAGCGGCTGGCCCGCGTGCGCCTGGCCCGGCCGCAGCTGGCGCAGGCCGTGGAGAACTATCTGATCCAGCTGGCGCAGTCCGGCCGGTTGAACGGTCGGGTGGACGAGGATCAGCTGAAGAGGCTCCTGAAGCAGGTCTCGGAGGCGACGAGGAAGGATTTCAAGATCCGAATCGAGCGGAAGTAGGGGGCTCCGAAATGGCGAAGGCCAAGCCCCTGGGCAAGAAGCTGAGGATGGGTCGGGCCATCAAGCAGAACCGCCGGGTACCCCCGTGGGTGATCGCAAAGACGGGCGGTCGGAGCGTTGAGAACCCGAAGCAGCGGCACTGGAGGAGAAGCAAGCTGAAGCCGTAAGGGGGTGACCGGACGTGGCGGAGGGTGAGGTGGTGGAGGAGCGCGTTTACACGGTTCCGCTGCGGGACGCCAAGAAGGCGCCCCTGAAGAAGCGGGCCCCCAAGGCGATCAAGGTCCTCCGGCAGTTCATCGAGCGGCACATGAAGGCGGAGGAGGTGAAGATCGGGAACGACGTGAACGAGCGGATCTGGGAGCGGGGGATCAAGAAGCCGCCCTCCCGGGTGAGGGTCCGCGCGGTGAAGTACGAGGACGGAACCGTCGAGGTCAGGCTGGCGGAGTGACGATGACCGTCGTCAAGGCCTCGATCCGCGGGGACCCGAACGTCGGGGCCTGGATCGCCGCGTCGGAGGAGTTCGCGGTGGTCGCCCCCCGGGTCCCGGACGACGTGGTGCGAGACCTGGAGGAGGCGCTGGACGTCGAGGTGGTAAAGACCACCGTCGCGGGGAGCCAGCTCGTCGGCGCCCTGCTGGCCGTCAATTCCCACGGCGCCCTGTTCCCGCGGCACGCCGACGACCGGGAGATCCGGGCGGTCGCCGAGCTGGGCGTGGAGGTGGACGTCCTGCCCTCCAAGATGAACGCGGTAGGTAACCTGGTGCTGGCGAACGACCGGGGTGCCCTGGTTCACCCCGACCTGAACGATCACGCGCTCGAGGTCGTGGAGTCCGTGCTGGGCTGCCGCGCGGAGCGGGCGGAGATCGGCGGCGTGAAGACGGTCGGATCCGCCGGCGTGGCGAACTCGAAGGGCGCCCTGATCCACCCGGGCGCGACGGAGGAGGAGTTGGACCTCGTGTCCAAAGTCCTAAAGGTCGAGGCCGAGGTGGGGACCGTCAACAAGGGATCCCCCTACGTCGGGGCCGGGCTGGTGGTAAACTCCAAGGGCGCCCTCGTGGGCGAGGAGACGACCGGACCCGAGCTCGCCCGCATCGAGGACGCGCTCCACCTGATCTGACCGGGGGTGCCGCCCCGTGTCGGAGGAGGGTCCCGAGGTGAAGGTGTTCGAGGTTCGAGGCACGTTTCGGATGGGTGACGAGCCCCGGCAGCCCTTCCGAAAGCAGGTCACGGCCACCCGGGAGGAGGAGGCGCTGGAGAAGGTCTACTCCGAGCTGGGTAGCGAGCACCGGGTCTCCCGGACGGAGATCCGGATCGAAGAGATCAAAGAGATCGACCCCGAGGACGTCGAGGACCCGGTGCTCAGGCGCCTCTTAGGGGTGGAGGAGTGATGGCGGAGAAGAAGGGGAAGGAGAAGGACCGGGAGAAGCTGCAGCGCTTGATAGCCGAGATCCAGCAGCTGCAGGGTCAGGCGGAGGCGATCAACGCGCAGCTCGATCTGATTGACACCTCCATCGAGGAGCTGAACCGGGTGGAGGAGACGCTTAAGGGCGTGCAGGAACTGAAAGGGGAGGAGGAGGTGCTGGTGCCCGTCGGCGCCCAGTCGTTCGTGAAGGCGACGATCACGGACACGGACCGCGTCATCGTGGGCATCGGAGCGGGCGTGGCGGTGGAACGCACGATCGACGAGGCCCTGGAGTCCATCGACAACCGGCGTCAGGAGCTGGAGAAGGCCCGCTCGGAGGCGCAGAAGCGACTGCAGGAGATCTCGCAGAAGCTGCAGGAGAAGCAGCGTGAGGCGCAGCAGCTGGCCGAGAAGCTGGGGCTCACCCAGCAGGCTCAGCAGGCCCAGCAGGCCGCCCAGCAGCGGCAGTCGGGTGGTCCCTCCGGCGGCTCCTAACCCCTTCCCGGGGGTCCCCTGCCCTTGTTCGGCAAGATGAAGAAGCTGCTGGGCAGCGTGAAGGAGAGGGTCACGAAGCGCGTGGAGCGGCGGGCCGAGGAGGAGTCCCCGAGCCCGGGAAAAGTTAAGGAGACTGAAACGATTGAAGCAGGGGAAAAGACCGAGCCGGAGGAGGGGAAGGGGAAGAAGGACGAGGAGAGTGTTAAGGAGGAGAGGAAAGAGAGGATGGAGAGCGCTGAGGGAGAGGAGGGGAAGGAGACCGAGGGGAAGAGGCTGAAGAAACCGTCACTGAAGGAGAGGCTGAAGCGGGTGATCAAACGTGAGGTCACGATCACGGAGAAGGACGTGAAGGATATCCTGGAGGAGTTTGAGCTGAACCTGATAAGCAACGACGTGGCGGTGGAGGTGGCGGAGAGTATCAGGAAGGAGCTGGAGAGGGAGCTGATCGGCAGAAAGGTCAAGGGCAAGTCGGAGGTCCAGAAGGTGGTGGAGCGGAGCCTCCAGCGGGCCCTGCTCTCCGTGCTCGAGCCGGAGCGGGAGGTGGACCTGTTCGAGGTCATCGAGGAGGCCCGGGAGGAGGGCCGACCCGCCGTCATCATGTTCGTGGGCGTGAACGGGAGCGGTAAGACCACGACCATCGCCAAGGTGGCCAAGCTGCTCAAGGATCGCGGGTACTCCGTGGTCATCGCCGCGGCGGACACGTTCCGGGCCGCCGCGATCGAGCAGCTGGAGGAGCACGCCGAGCGGCTCGGGGTCACGCTGATCAAGGGGGAGAAGGGCGACGACCCGGCGGCGGTCGCGTTCAACGCGGTCCAGCACGCGGAGGCGAAGGGCAAGGACGTCGTGCTGGTGGACACGGCCGGCCGGGCCTACACGGACGTGAACCTGATGGAGGAGCTCCGCAAGATGAAGCGCGTGCTCGAGCCGGACCTGGTGATCTTCGTGGGGGACGCGCTCGCGGGCAACGACGCCGTGGAGCAGGCCCGGACGTTCGACGAGTACGTGGGGATCGATGGGGCCATCCTGACCAAGGTGGACGCGGATGCGAAGGGCGGGGCGGTCCTGTCCATTACGAAGGTGACCGGTGCCCCCATCCTGTACCTGGGCGTCGGTCAGGGCTACGATGACTTGAAGGAGTTTCAACCGGAGTGGTTCGTCGAGCGCGTCGTGGGGGCTGAGTCGTCGTGATCGGAGGGCTGGGCGACCGCCTCTCCGCGCTCGTGGACAAGATCAAAGGCGCCCCGGTCATCGACGAGCGGCTCGTGAAGGAGGTGGTGCGGGACGTCCAGCGCGCGCTGCTCGAGGCGGACGTGGACGTGAAGCTCGTGATGGACCTCAGCAAGCGGATCGAGCGGCGGGCGCTGGAGGAGGAGCCGCCCGCCGGCGTGCCCAAGCGCGACTACCTGCTGAGGATCGTGTACGAGGAGCTGGTGGACCTGCTGGGCGGCGAGGAGACGGAGGGGCTGGACGTCGACCCCTCCCGGGACGTCAACGTCATCATGCTGGTCGGACTCTACGGCATGGGTAAGACCACCACGGCGGCCAAGCTGGCCCGGTACCTGCAGCGGAAGGGGTACAAGGTCGGGCTCGTCTGCGCGGACCCGTACCGGCCCGCGGCGGACGAGCAGCTGCGGCAGCTGGCGGAGGAGATAGGCGCCCCCGTGCACACGGAGGACACCGACGACGCGGTGAAGATGGCCGAGCGGGGCGTGGAGGAGCTTAAGGACGAGTGCGACGTGATCATCATCGACACGGCGGGCCGGGACCGGCTGAGCGAGGACCTGATCGAGGAGCTCAAGGAGATCGCGGAACGGGTGGAGCCGCACGAGGTGCTGCTGGTGCTGGACGCCACGGTGGGCCAGAAGGCGGGCGACCACGCGGAGGCGTTCCACGAGGCGGTCCCGCTGACGGGCGTGATCCTGACCAAGCTCGACACGGCGGCGAAGGGCGGCGGTGCCCTCTCGGCCGTGGCCCGAACCGGCGCCCCGATCAAGTTCGTCGGCACGGGCGAGCGGCTGGACGACCTGGAGGAGTTCAACCCGAAGAGCTTCGTGGCCCGCCTGCTGGGCATCGGCGACATCGACGAGCTGCTGCGCCGCACGGAGGAGATGATGGAGGAGGAAGAGAAGGAAGAGGACGTCCTGGAGGGCGAGTTCACGCTGAAGGACCTGTACGAGCAGCTGGAGGCGCTGAGCAAGATGGGACCCGTGGACAAGCTGCTGCAGTTCGTTCCGGGGATGGGGGCGGGACGGCGAGCGCGCGAGCTGTCCAGGATCACGGAGGAGCGGTTGAAGAAGTACAAAGTCATCATGGACTCCATGACCGAGAAGGAGCTGGAGAACCCGGAGATCATCAACAAATCCAGGATCCGGAGGATAGCCATCGGGTCCGGCACGTCTGAAAAGGACGTCGTAGAACTCTTAAACCACTACAGGATGATGAAGGAAGTCCTTGAAGACATACAAAGCGGCCGAATCCCGAGGATCGGAGGGGAACTCGGGAGGGTCATAAGAAACGTGCTAAGGGGGTAGATTAGGATTATGGTGAAGAAGATCTCGGAGCTCTTCGTGATCGGCCTGCAGGAGGCGCTCTTCGAGACGCACGGCAAGATGGCGCTGGCCCTGAACCGGATCGCCGGCCGCGCCATGCTCGACTACCTGAAGGATCATGACATGCTGGAGGCCTCGGGGCACTCGACGGAGTCGCTGGCCCACGACATCCAGGAAATCATCGACACGCTGGACTCGGTCGAGAACGTGGAGGCCGAGGAGGAGGGCAACGAGATTCGAGTGAGGATCATCGGATGCCCGTTCTCCGAGGCCAAGCAGGCGCTGCTGAGGCGCGACAAGATGCCGGTGGTCTGCCCGTTCGCCTCCTGCATACTGAAAATCACGGAGGAGACGTTCGAGCAGCGGATGCGGATGAAGGAGATCAACGTGGACGAGGACCAGTGCGAGTTCGTGATGGAGAAGCTCGAGTAACTGTGCCCCGCCCGACGGGACCGGGGCGTCATCGTCGGGCGCCAGCCCGCCTCCGCCCGGTCGGGCCAGCGGGGCTCATCGCCCGTGTGCCCCGACCGTTGAACGGTGGTTCATCGGCGGCTCCGGCCACCTCACCACCGCCTGCCGCGCCGGGGCGGGCCCGCGCTCGGGCTCTCAGGAGCGTGACGGGGTGATGGTTTGCGTGGGACGGGTCGCGCCTACGCCGCCGGCACGGTCGTCAACGCCATTTCCGCCAAGAAGGGCTGCGCCTTCGCGCTGGATTTGAAGGTTACCGTCCGCGCCCGGGAGGCCGAGGAGGACGCCGTTCGGACGGACGTGGAGGACACGTCGCTGGTCGAACGCTGCGTGGACGTGGTCCGCGAGCACGTCGACGCGGAGGACGCGCGCTTCCGGATCGAAATCGAGTCGGAGATCCCGGTGGCCGTGGGCCTGGCCAGCAGCAGCGCGGTCTCCAACGCCGTGGTCGAGGCCCTGCTTCGAGCCTTGGGGAGGGAGCCCGAGCCGCTGGAGGTCGTCCGCCTGGGGGTCGAGGCCAGCCTCCGGGCCGGGGTGACGGCGACGGGCGCGTACGACGACGCCTGCGCCTCCTTCCTGGGTGGGATCGTGCTCACGCTGAACGATGAGCGTAGGATCGTCGACGTGCGCGAGCCACCGTACGATCACGCGGTGGTCCTCCTCCCCGGCGGTCGCGTGGAGACCCGGGAGGTGGACGTGGAGCGGTTGGAGCGCGTCGCCCCGGTGGCGGAGGCCGCCTTCGAGCGCGCGCTCGTCGGGGATTACCGTTCAGCCATGCTGATCAACTCGTCCGCGTACTGTCCGTTGCTCGGGCACGACCTGGACCCGGTGCTCGACGCGCTGGAGGCGGGCGCGTCGGCGGCCGGTCTCTCCGGCACGGGCCCGGCCTACGTGGCCCTGTGCGAGACGAGGTCCGACGCCGAGGCCGTGGAGGAGGCGTGGGAGGACGTCGGCAAAACGCTCCGGACGCGGGTCGTTGGTCTTGAGCGCGTTGGAGGGGCTCAGGCGCAAGATCGATGACATCGATAGGGACCTGTTGGACGCCGTGATCCGGCGGCTGAAGGTGGCGGAGGAGATCGGTCGGGTGAAGGCCCGGGAGGGGCTGCCGCTGACGGATCGGGAGCGGGAGTCGGAGATTCGGAGGAGATGGAGGGAGAGGTTTAAAGCTGAGGGTCTGGATCCCGCCCTTGCGGACCTCATCCTCGACTCCCTGCTTGAGGCCAGCAAGCGGGTGCAGCGCGGGGTGATAGACGATGGGTAAGGTGCGCCCCTCGTTCGTGAAGCGGCCGGCCCGCGAGATCGTGGAGAAGTACGAGGAGTACCTCACGACCGACTTCGAGCACAACAAGAAGGTCGTCGAGATCGTGGCGGAGCCCAAGACCAAGCGCCTGCGCAACCTGATCGCGGGCTACGTGACCCATCTGATGAGGCTGAAGGAGCGTCAGGAGGAGTCCGAGGAGTAGCCGGGAGGTCACGCCTTGACGGACGTGGACATCGAGGGCATCATCCCGGCTCTGATCACGCCGTTCACGGACGACCTGAAAGGGATCAACGAGGAGGGACTGCGCGAGAACGTCTCGAGGCTGATCGAGGCCGGCGTGCACGGGGTCGGTCCGGGCTGTACCACCGGGGAGTCCTCCACGCTGAGCCACGCGGAGCACCGGCGCGTGATCGAGGTGGTCGTGGACGAGGTGAACGGTCGGGTCCCCGTCATCGCCGGCGCGGGCTCCAACTCGACCCGGGAGGCCCTGGAGCTCTCCCGGTACGCGGAGGACGTGGGCGCCGACGCGATCCTGTCCGTGGTCCCGTACTACAACCGGCCCCCGCAGGAGGGCCTGTACCTCCACTTCTCCCGGATCGCCGAGGCGGTGGACTGCCCGATCATCCTCTACAACGTGCCCTCCCGCACCGGTTGCTCCCTGGACCCGGAAACGGCCGCCAAGCTCGCGGAGGAGTACTCCAACATCGTGGGAGTGAAGGAGGCGAGCGGGAACCTGGACCTCGTTCAGCGCTTCGTGGAGGAAACGCCCGACGACTTCATCGTGCTGTCCGGCGTGGACGAGCTGAACCTGCCCATCCTGGCCGTGGGCGGCCGCGGCACGGTCTCCGTCACCGCCAACGTCGCCCCCGAGCTGATGGTCGAGATGTACGAGGCCTGGAAGCGGGGCGACCTGGAGCGGGCCCGGGAGCTCCACTACCGGCTGCTCCCGCTGCACCGGGCCCTGTTCACCGAGACGAACCCGATCCCCGTCAAGGCCGCGGCGGAGATGGTCGGGCTGTCCTCCAGCCCGCCCCGACCCCCGCTGAAGGAGGCCCGCGAGGACACCAAGGAGCTCCTGAGAAGGGTGCTGAAGGACCTGGGCCTGCTGGAGGGGGAGTAGTCGCTGAACGCGAGGGAGATCCTGGACCGGTACCACATGGACGTGTACTCCCGGTTTCCGGTCACGCTCGTGAGGGGCGAGGGGGCCCGGGTCTGGGACGATCGGGGTCGCGAGTACATCGACCTCGTGGCCGGGATCGCGGTGAACGTGCTCGGGCACTGCCACCCGGCCGTGGTGGAGGCGATCACCGAGCAGGCTTCCCGGCTGATTCACTGCTCCAACCTGTACTACAACGAGCCTCAGGCCGAGGCCGCCAAACTCCTCGCGGAGACGGCCCCGGGCGACCTCAACCGGGTCTTCTTCTGCAACTCGGGCACCGAGAGCATGGAGTGCGCGATCAAGCTGGCCCGGAAGTGCACGGGCCGCACGAAGTTCATCGCGTTCGAGCACGGCTTCCACGGGCGCACGCTGGGCTCCCTCTCGGCGACCTGGAAGCCCGAGTTCCGCGAGCCGTTCGAGCCCCTGGTGCCGGGGTTCGAGCACGTGCCGTACGGGGACCTGGACGCGGTCGAGGAGGCGATCGACGAGGACACGGCCGGGGTGATCGTGGAACCGGTGCAGGGAGAGGGGGGCGTGCGCGTCCCGCCCGAGGGCTTCTTGCGGGGGCTCCGCGAGCTCTGCGACGAGTACGGGGCCCTGCTGATCGTGGACGAGGTGCAGACGGGCATGGGTAGGACGGGCCGGTTCTTCGCGTTCGAGCACGAGGGGATCGTGCCGGACATCGTCTGCCTGGCCAAGGGACTGGGCGGCGGGGTCCCGGTCGGAGCGACGATCGCGCGGGAGGAGGTCGCGGAGGCGTTCGAGCCCGGGGATCACGGGTCCACGTTCGGCGGGAACCCGCTGGCGTGCGCCGCGGTGGTGGCAGCGGTCCGCACCGTGCTGGAGGAGAACCTGCCGGAGGCCGCGGCCCGGAAGGGTGAGAGGGCGCTGGAGCTGCTGTCGGAGGCGGAGGATCACGTCGTGGAGGTGCGGGGACGCGGCCTGATGATCGGGGTGGAGGTGGGCGACGGGGACCGGGCCGAGGAGATCGCCAGGGAGATGGTGGACCGGGGCGTGCTCGTGAACGTCACCTCCGGGGACGTGATCCGGCTGGTGCCGCCGCTGGTGATCACCGAGGAGGAGCTGGAGACCGCGCTCACGAGGCTCGTGGACGCGATCGCCGGGCGGTCGGGCTAGTCCAGGTAGTCCCGCAGCCACTTCACCTCGTTCAACTTCTCCCCGATCCGGTCCCGGAGCAGCCCCTCCGGCTTCTCGTACCTGCGGTCGCACTCGTGGGTGCCCGTGGGCGTGTGCACGACGTCCACGGGGACGTCGTGCTCTTCCATCGGGATCTCCCCGGCGGGCAGCACCTGCACGTCGTGCACGGTCGTGTGGACGGGCGTGTCCTCGTCCACCAGCCCCAGCTCGGCCAGAATGCCCCACTCCAGGTCGAAGTACCCGCCCCCCTTGCCCAGCCGGGCCCCGTCCGGCGCCACCGCCACGGAGCCGGCCACCACCAGGTCCGGGGCGGGCAGCTCGTCGGGCATGACCCGGCGACCCTCCCGGAACGCGCCCCGGATCGTGGAGGCGCGGCGCGGGTCGCGCGGGTTCTCGATCACGAGGAACCCCTGACGCAACCGCGGCGTGGGCATGATCAGCGTCTTACCGTCCCTCAGGGCCCGCTCCCGCACCGGCCGCTGGGGCGAGTCTGGGTTCACCTTGATCACGTCCGCATCCTCGTACTCGTCGGTCGAGGCCAGCCGGCGGGCGGCGAGCTGAGCGCCCCGGAAGTTGGGGATCCGCCCCTCGACGGGGAAGGGTGGGGCGGCCTCACCCGACTCCTCCAGCTCCCGCCACACCCTGCGGCGGATCCTGGCCTTCTCCACCTCCGACATGGCCCTACACCACCCGCACCGAGTCCAGCTTCCTCGCGTTCCTACGGACCGCCCGGCGAACCTCCCGGGCCACCTCCTCCATCCGCCTCCTCGCCTCCTCGGGGGGCAGCTCGGAGATCTCCTCCATCCTGCGCTCGATACGACGGGTGAGCTCCACGCTCACCAGCTCGGGGATCCGCTCCTCCAGCACCTCGATCAACCGCTCCCCGCGCCGGGTGGGCTTCATGCCGCGGCCCGCCCGCTTCACGTACCCGCGGTCGAAGAGCTTTTTCACGATCTCCGCCCGGGTGGACTCCGTCCCGAGCCCCAGCTTCTTCATCTTCGCCACCAGCCTGGACTGCGAGTACCGGGGCGGCAGCGGCTCCTTCCTGCGCTCGACCCGCACCCGGGCCCGCACCGTCTGCCCCCGTCGGGCGTCCGGCATCCTCCGCTCCTCCGGCCGGTCCCACGGGTAGACCGCGTACCAGCCCTCGGACTTCACCTCCTTCCCCTCCGCCACGAACTCAACGCCCGTGCCCGGATCGCGGGCTAGGATCCTCCACTCCACCACCTCCGCGTCCCGGGCGAGCGTGGCCAGGTACCGCCGGGTGATCAGGTCGTAGAGCCTCCAGGCCAGGGTTCCGAGTCGATCCTTGACGCGCTTCCGCTCCCCGGTCGGGGTGATGGGCGGGTGAGCGCCGTCGTACTCCCGCCCGGACACCGGTTCGTCGCGTCGCCCGGCCCGGCGGAAGTCCGACATCGCGCCCGGGTGGGCCCGCTCCAGCCGGCGCAGTAGGGAGTCGTGATCGAAGGTGGGCGGGTACCGATTCGTGGCCGTTCTGGGGTACGTGATCAGCCCCTCCTCGTAGAGCCGCTGGGCCGTGTCGAGGGTCTTCTTCGGTGAGATCCGCAGGATCCTGCCCGCGGCCCGCTGCAGGTCGGTGAGGTTGAACGGGGCGGGCGGGGTCACGCGCTTCCGCCGGCGTTCCACCCGCTCGATCCTCAGCTCCCGAATCCGGCGCGCCAGCCGTCGGGCCCGCTCGGGATCGCGGAGCTTCTCCCGGGACTTCAGCCGCCCGAGGGGCGTGTCCGCGACGAGCACCCAGTAGTGTCGGCGCTTCTTCTTGGCCTCCTCACGCTCCCGCTCCCTTTTGACCACCAGCTTGAGGGTCGGCGTCTGAACGCGGCCCACCGAGACGATCCCGTCGCTGCCCTGGGAGAGCTTCCGGGTCAGCGGGATGCCGTAGAGCCAGTCGGCGATGGTGCGGGCGAGGGCGGAGTAGGCCATGCTCGGGTCCACGCGCTCGCCCCGGAGGGCCTCCTCGAGCGCCCGGAGGATGTCCCGACGGGTGTAGGCGGAGAACCGCATCCTCCGGGCCCGCTCGGGGTCGTCCAGCCTCCCGCGCTTCCGGAGCCAGACGAGCACCTCCCAGCCGATCAGCTCCCCTTCGGGGTCGTTGTCGGTGGCCACGATCACCCGGTTCGCCCGGCCGCCCGCGTACCGGTCGACGGCCCGCTCCACCGCCCGCAGGAACCGGCGCTTCTCCCGGATCGGCCGGACGTCGAACTCCCGGGGATCGGGGAAGTAGTCGGGATGGTTGAACCCTGGGTCGTTCCGGGGCCACCACTCCAGCACGTGGCCGGAGAGGCAGGTAACGGCGAACCGGCGGCCGCGGTGGCGGGCGAATCCCAGGAGCCGCCGTCCGACCCACCGACCGCCGAGGAACCGGGTGATGGTAGCGGCCAGGCTGGGCTTCTCGGCCACGATCACCATCGTCTCGCCCGACATGCCAGCAGGAGCCCCAGGATGATCGTCCCCGGGTACGCGGGGGACGGGCTCCCTTCCCCGTCCTGGGCTCCGGCCGACGGCGCGCGCCGGACGAGCACCTGACAGTCGATCGAGTCGCTCCCGGCGGGCGATCTTAGGCTGATTCGGAGCCGGTGCGCGCCCGGGCGGACGTTCAGGGTGAGGGACTGCTGGAACAGCCCGTTGGCGTCCAGGCTTACGTCCCGCTGCAGCACCGTTCGGTCGTCGAGGGTCACGGAGAGGGTGCAGCGACTGGCGCGGTGGGGGGAGGCGACCGCCACGTTCAGGAGTGCGGGCCCCGAGAGCCGCACCTCCACGCGGTCGCGGACCCGGCGCCGGTGGGTGTCAGGGTCCACCCACGCGATCCTGGCGTAGTCCGACGGGGACTCCGCCTCCGGGGGCCCGAGGACGCAGTCCACGATCACGGGGTGGTCGTAGGGGAGCCTCTCGACGTCCTCAGGGGTCAGTACCTGGGCCGCGGTCGGGGTCAGGCAGAGGAGGAGCGCCGCGGTCGCCGCGAGGACTCTCAAGGCGTCAACCCCTGGTCCGGGCTCGCCCGTCCCGGAGGAACTATTTAGGGAGTTTCCGCAGACCGGGCTGGGGCCGGATCGATGCGGCCCAGGCTATTGGTGAGCCCCGTCGACCGGAACGAGGCGCTCGAGGCCGTGGAGGGCGGCGCTCACATCATCGACGTGAAGAACCCGAGGGAGGGCTCCCTAGGAGCCAACATGCCCTGGGTGATCCGCGAGATCATGGAGGTGGTGCCGGAGGATCGCGAGGTCAGCGCCACCGTGGGTGACGTGCCGTACAAGCCGGGCACGGTGTCGCAGGCCGTGCTCGGGGTCGCCTCCATCGGGGTGGATTACGCGAAGGTGGGGCTCTACGGGGTGAAGACGTCGGAGGAGGCCGTGGAGGTCATGCGGGCCTGCTCCCGCGCGGTGCGGGAGTTCGGGTACTCGACCCGGGTCGTGGCGGCCGGGTACGCGGACGCGCACCGGGTGGGTAGCCTGGACCCGATGAAGGTGCCGGAGGTGGCGGCGGAGGCGGAGTGCGACGTGGCGATGGTGGACACGGCGGTGAAGGACGGGAAGCGGCTGTTCGACTTCCTGAGCGAGGAGGAGGTGGGCGAGTTCGTGGATCTGGCCCACGAGCACGGGCTGGAGGTCGCGCTGGCGGGCTCCCTGCGCCGGGAGGACATGCCGGTCGTGAAGGAGCTCGGGGCGGACATCGTGGGCGTCCGTGGGGCCGCCTGCGAGGGTAACGACCGGGACCGCGGGTCCGTCCGCAGTCACCTGGTCCGGCAGCTGGTCGAGGCGCTGGCCTGAACCCGATCGATTACCTTTTTACCGTGGCGCGCCGCCGGGCCGCGGGGGAGCGCCCTCATGGGTGAGCTGGCGGACCAGATCCGGAAGCACGCGGTGCCGACGCTGGTGAACGGGCTGGGAGCGGTGCTGACGGTGGCGTTCGCGCAGCTGCTGGTGCCGATGCTCTCCTCGCTGGGCTCGGCGATCCCGGGGATCGGCGTCCCGGTGAACACGATGGTGACGGTCGGCGTGATCCTGCTGTTCTTCTACTTCCTCTACCAGACGATCCGGCACCTGGCTCCCATCGTGAACGCGGCGTCCGACCTGCTCTCTGAGCTGGTGCTGGGCGAGCGGGACGAGAACGTCCGGACCGCGACGTACAACCTGGTGCTGGCCATCGTCGCCATCCTGGCGGCGGTGCTACTCTCCCCGCTGGTCGTCCCGCTACCGGGCCTGGGCGCCGTGCTGAGCGTCATCGTGCTGGTCGCGGGGCTCGGCGTGGGCGCGCTGTTCCTGGTGAAGGCGGCGAAGGGTTACTACAGCGCTTTCAAGGAGAAGATGGAGGAGCTCTCGGAGCGACTTGCGGAGTGGGCGGAGGAGCTGGAAGAGCGGGCGAAGCGGGCGAAGGAGGAGAAAGAGGAGAAGGAGGCCGAGGAGTAGGCGCCCCGGCTTTTTCTTCCCCCTCCCGGCAAACCTTTAACGTGGTCGGTGCGGGCCCCGCCAAAAAGTGCGGGGCTCCGGCGGGTTGTCCGGTCGGTACACCCGGAAGTTGGAGGAGGCGGAGCTCGCGCTGACCTTTGACGACGTGTTGCTCGTACCGAAGCGGTCCTCCGTGGAGCCCGCGGACGTGGACGTGTCCACGCGCGTCACCGTCAACTACCGGATCAACATCCCGATCCTGAGCGCCGCGATGGACACGGTTACGGAGGCGGAGATGGCGATCGCGCTGGCCCGATGCGGCGGCCTCGGCGTCATCCACCGGAACATGAGCGTGGAGGAGCAGGTGCGGGAGGTGCGGAAGGTCAAGGAGGCGCGCACGGTCGTGCGCCGGGACGTGATCACCATCCGGCCGGAGGAGAGCGTGAAGAAGGCGATCGAGCTCATGGAGCGGCACGGGATCGGCGGCCTGCCCGTGGTGGACGAGGAGAACCGGGTGGTCGGAATCATCACCCGGAGGGACGTGGAGCTGCTTTCGGACGAGGAGGTGGAGGAGCTGGACGTTCGATCCGTGATGACGGAGGAGCCGATCGTGATCCGGGAGGGCCGCAACCTCGAGGAGCGCGCGATCGAGACCATGAGGCGGGAGAAGGTGGAGCGGCTGCCGGTCGTGGACGAGAAGGGGAGGCTGATCGGTATCGTGACGGCCAAGGACGTTTCCGAACTACGTGAGGAGACCGAGGCCGCCACGGACGAGGAGGGCCGATACCTCGTCGCGGCCGCGGTGGGCCCGAAGGACCCGGACCGGGCGAAGGCCCTGGACGAGGCGGGCGCGGACATCCTCGTCGTGGACTGCGCGCACGCGCACACCGAGACGGTCATGAACTTCATCCGGGAGATCCGGGACGAGGTGGAGGCCGACGTCATCGCGGGCAACATCGCCACGGCCGAGGCCGCGGAGGACCTCATCGGCGTCGGCGCGGACGCGCTCAAGGTGGGCATCGGTCCGGGATCCATCTGCACGACCCGGGTCGTGGCGGGCGTCGGCGTCCCCCAGATCACCGCGGTCGCGCAGGTGGCCGACGTGGCCGAGGAGCACGACATCCCGGTGATCGCGGACGGCGGGATCCGGTACTCCGGGGACATCGCGAAGGCCATCGCCGCGGGCGCGGACGCGGTCATGCTCGGCAACCTGCTCGCGGGCACCGACGAGGCCCCCGGACGGCTCATCCGGCTCCAAGGGCGCCTGTACAAGCAGTATCGCGGCATGGGCAGCCTGGGCGCGATGATGAAGGGGGAGGCCGCGGACCGGTACTTCCAGCGTCGGGAGCGGGGCGGCCGGCACGTGGCCCAGTCCAAGTTCGTCCCGGAGGGCGTGGAGGGCGTCGTCCCGTACCGCGGGCCCGTCCGCGAGGTCGTGTACCAGCTGATCGGCGGGCTGAAGTCCAGCATGGGTTACGTGGGAGCCCGGAACATCGAGGAGATGAAGAAGAAGGCGGAGTTCGTCCGCATCACCCGGGCGGGCTACGAGGAGAGCCACCCGCACGACATCGCGATCACGGACGAGGCACCGAACTACCCGATGGACCGGGTGCGGTAGGACCACCCCCGATTCCCTCGTAGTTCCTCAGGTTGATCAGCCGCACCCCGCCCACCTTCTTCAGGTACGCGTACTGCAGCTCCCGGTAGTGGGCCAGCTCCCACAGCGTCTCCAGCGGGGAGATCAGGAACGGGGTGAACCAGCCCAGCGCGACCGCGGTCACCGCGAACGGCACGTTCCCGTAGTTGGCCAGGATGTAGTAGTACGGCTCGCACCCGCACCCCCCGTAGAGCAGCGGGAACCCCTGCCGGACGGTACCGTGCCAGAACATCACCGAGCCCTTGGGCAGGATCGGTCCCGGGATGGGTCCGTCGTGCACCCACGTCGCATTCCTCAGCCGGTCGGCGAACACGAGCTCCCTCAGGACACCGCGCCAGTCCACCGGCGCCCGGTTCCCGCGCGGATCCAGGACCGCCAGGTTCCAGACCAGCACGCCCCGCTCGACCCAGTGCCCGTACAAGTTCTCGTACCCGGCGTTGTGCACGATCACCACCGCCGGGTACCCCATCCCACTCGCCACGCGAACCGCCGTCAGCTCGTGCAGCCCGCCCGGCCGGATGTCCGGGTCGTGCAGCTTCACGTACGACAGCCGGCCCAGCGGCAGGCAGTGCGTCGTCGCGTAGAACTTCACGAACCCGATCAGCGCGTACCCGAACCACAACAGCGCCAGGAGGGCCAGCAGCGCCCCTCTCCCGAGCCCAAGTCCCGTCGGCACCATCCGGCATCCCCGACCGCGTCCCGAGCGACGCTTGAATAACCTCGCCCCGGCCCGTCGCGGGGTCCCTCGCTTGCCCACGGTGCGGGAGATCATCGAGTTCCTCGAGGAGCTCGCCCCCCTGGACCTCGCGGAGGACTGGGACAACCCGGGACTCCAGGTGGCGCCCCCCGACGGACTCTCCCGCCGGGTGAGTCGGGTCGTGGTGGGACTCGACGTGGCGCACGTCGTGGACGCGGCCCGCAGCGCGGAGCTCGCGGTCACTCACCACCCGCTGCACCTGAGACCGCCCAGGAGGATCACGGGTCACACCTTCTCCCTGCTGCGCCGGGTGCTGGAGGCGGACACCACCTTCTACGCCGCCCACACGAACTGGGACCGGGCCGATGGCGGCGTCGCGGACTGTCTGGCCCGCCGGCTGAACCTGCGCGTCGTGGACACCGCCTGCGACGGGTTCGGTCGGGTCTGCGAGGTGAGGGGCTCGGAGGACGAGCTGCTCAACGCGCTCCGGAACTTCTCCCCGCTGACCACGGTCTACGGGGATTGGGAGGGCGTTCGGACGGTGCTGGTGGTCCCGGGGGCCGCCCCGGGCGAGGTGACGCGGGAGGCGGACGGGGTGGACGTCGTCGTCTCCGGGGAGGTGAAGTACCACACCAGGGCGGAGCTACTGGACCTGGGCGTGACCGTGGTGGAGCTGGGTCACGAGTACAGCGAGCTCCCGGGCGTGCAGGAGCTGGCCCGGCGCGTCCGGGAGGAGTTCGAGGTGGAGGTGAAAGTCGTCCCGCCCCCGGACCTGACGGTTATCCGTTAAAGTCTAGTAACCCGGTTGCCGGGCTGGGCCCGATGATGTGAGTACAGCACGCCGAGCGCGTCCCGTGACGACCACGGGAGCGGCTGAGGGTGATCGCTTGGGTAAGAGGATCCTGGTGCTCGTGGGGGACGGGATGGCCGATCGGTTCGAGCCGGACCGAGGGGAGACGCCGCTGCAGGCGGCGGACGTGCCGAACATGGACGAGCTGGCCCGGCGCGGGTCGACGGGTCTGATGGATCCGATCCGACCCGGGGTCCGACCCGGCAGCGACACGGCCCACCTGGCGCTGCTGGGCTACGATCCGTTCAAGGTGTACCCGGGTCGGGGACCGCTCGAGGCGCTGGGCGCCGGGGTGGAGGTGAGGCCCGGGGACGTGGCGTTCCGGTGCAACTTCGCGACGGTGCGGAGGGAGGACGGTGACCTGATCGTCGAGGACCGGAGGGCGGGTAGGATCAGCGAGAAGGAGGGGACGCCGGAGCTGGCCAGGGCGGTCAACGAGGAGGTCGATCTGCCGGTGGAGTTCGAGTTCCGGGAGGCGGTGGGCCACCGGGCCGTGCTGGTGCTGCGCGGTGACGGGCTCTCGGCGGACGTGACCGACGCGGATCCCAAGCGGCCGGGTCGGCCGGTGAAGGAGGTGAAGCCCACCTCGGACGACCCCGCGGCCGAGCGGACGGCGGAGATCGTCAACGAGTTCATCCGACGGGCGCACGAGGTGCTGGAGAACCATCCCATCAACGAGGAGCGCCGGAAGCGGGGGCTGCCCCCGGCGAACGCGATCCTGCCGCGTGGGGCGGGCCGGCTGAGGAGGGTGGAAGGGTTCGAGGAGCGGCACGGGATGTCGGGCGCCGTGGTGGCGGGCGCCTCGCTGATCAAGGGGATCGGTCGGATGCTGGACATGACGGTGCCGGAGGACGAGGGGATCACGGGGCGGAAGGACACGGACCTGCGTCGGAAGGCGGAGCTGGCCCTGAGGTGCCTGGAGGAGCACGAGTTCGTGCTGGTGAACTTCAACGCGGTGGACGAGATGGGTCACGACGGGGATTTCCGCGGGAAGGTGGAGATGCTGGAGCGGATGGACCGGGAGCTGGTGGGGAGGATCCTGGACGAGGTGGACTCGAGCGAGGTCGTCGTGTGCTTGACCGCGGACCACTCGACTCCGGTGACCGTGGGGGATCACACGGCCGACCCGGTGCCGGTGGCGATCTGGACGGACGACATCCGCCGCGATGACGTGGAGAGGTTCGACGAGGTTTCCGTGGCCTGCGGGTGCCTGGGTCGGTTCCCCGGGCTCCGGCTGATGGACGTGTTGAAGGACCTGGCCGACCGGTTGGAGAAGTTCGGGGCGTGATTCGGTGGGGCTGCTGGGCCTCTCCGAGCACCTCGTCCTTTACTTCATGGAGTTCGAGCGGGCGATCGGGCTCCCGGGGATGCTCCTGATCACGGCGCTGGAGTGCAGCGTGCTCCCGGTCCCCCCGGAGCCGTTCGTGTTCCCGTACGCGCTGAAAATGAACCCCTGGGCGCTCGCTGGCCTAACCGCCCTCGCGTCCATCGCCGGAAGCCTGCTCGGCTACGCCATCGGGTACTACGGGGGCCGCCCCCTCGCCGTCAAGCTCGTCGGGGAGGCGAACCTGATCCGGGTCGAGGAGCGGCTCACCCGGCACCGGCTCGCCGCCTGGGCGTCCGTGTTCCTCGCCGGGCTCATTCAGTTCATACCGTTCAAGCCCTTCACCATCGGGGCCGGCCTCGTCGAGATGGACCTGCGCCTGTTTCTCACCGCCGTCGTCTCCGGCCGGTTTCTCCGGTTCCTGCTGTTGGGGTACGTGTCTCAGTCCGAGGCGGTCCGGTTCGCGATCTCCCACTACCTGGGGCCGAAGGTGCTGAAGATGCTCATAAGCGTGTAGGGGGATCGGTGGGTGCCGGACGTGCTCGTGGTGCTGGGAAGCCCCAGCGATCGAGACGTGGCGGAGAAGGCGGTGAAGGTGCTGGAGGAGGCCGGCGTCGACTACGAGGTACGGGTGGCGTCGGCGCACCGCTCGCCCGAGCTGCTGGAGCGGATCGTGGAGGAAAACGATGAGGAGGTGAAGGTGTACATCGCGATCGCCGGGCTGGCGGCGCACCTGCCGGGCGTGCTCGCGGCCCGGACGAGCAAGCCCGTGATCGCGGTGCCCGTGGGCGCGAAGCTCTCGGGCCTGGATGCGCTCCTGTCCTCCGTGCAGATGCCGCCCGGGGTGCCGGTGGCCACCGTGGGGGTGGATCGCGGCGAGAACGCCGCCCTGCTGGCCCTCAGGATCCTCGCGCTGGAGGACGAGAGGGTGCGGAAGTTCCTGGAGGAGCACGCCGAGCGCATGCGGGAGGAGGTAAGGGAGGCCGACCGGCGGCTCCGGACTCAGCTCTCCAGCGCGTAATCAACCAGGGCGTTGAAGGCGGCGACGGCCATCGGGGTCCCTCCCCGCATTGAGAGGTTCGTGATCATCGGAACCCCCCAGTCCAGCGCCGCGAACTTTACCTCCAGGGAGCCCAGGCCCACGGGCATCAGCAGCGCCACGCTGACGGACTCCCGGTACTCGCCCACCTTCTCGGCGGCCGTCGGCGCGTTGCCCACGACCACGGCCACGCGCTCGTGCTCGCTCAGGATCCTGCGCATGCCGTCCCCCGTGACCGTGTCCCGGGCGCTGCTTCTCCCCTCCCGAGAGGCCACCCGGGCGTCAAGATCCAGCCTTTTCAGGGAGCGGCGGATCCCGGCCCTCACCATCTCCACGTCGACCGCCACCAGTTCCGCCCGCTTTAACCCGCGCACGACCTCCCCCTCGGAGGGCACCACCCGGAGCGTCTCGGCGATGAACGGGTCCCAGGTCGCGTGGGCGAGGCGCAGGGCGAGGTGATCCTCCAGCCCTTCCGGCTCGCCCAGGCGCTCGATCCACCGGTCCAGGCTCCGCTCGGCGATCCGACGCCCCCGCTCGGTCCGCTCGCCCAGCGTCACCGCAGTACGGCCCCTTCATCCGCTCCCCGAACCAGCTCCCGGTAGCGACGCAGGTACCCGGTCACCTCGTCCTCGGGGGGTTCCCACTCCCTCAGCCGGGCCTCCAGCTCCCCCTCCTCCAGGTCGACCTCCAGCCTCCGCTCCCGGACGTCGATACGGATGGTGTCCCCCTCCTCCACGACCGCGATCGGACCGCCCCGGTAGGCCTCGGGCGACACGTGACCGATGCACGGACCGCGGGTCCCGCCCGAGAACCGCCCGTCCGTGACCAGGGCTACCGAGTCGTCCAGTCCCATCCCGCACAGGGCGGAGGTGGGGGTCAGCATCTCGCGCATGCCCGGACCGCCGGCCGGGCCCTCGTAGCGGATCACCACCACGTCGCCGGGGTCCACCTCGCCGCCGAGGATCGCCTCGGTCGCCTCCTCCTCGGAGTCGAACACGACGGCCGGGCCCTCGTGCTCGTACATGTCCTCGGACAGCGCGGCCGTCTTGATCACGGCCCCCTTGGGGGCCAGGTTCCCGTACAGGATCCGAATCCCACCCTCCTCCTCGACCGGGTCGTCCTTCGGTCGGATAACGTCCCGGTCCCTGACCTCGGCGCGCTCGACGCGCTCTCGCACCGGACGGCCGGCGTAGTCCGGCCGGTCGAGATGAAGGTCCTCCGACAGCTCCCTCATCACGGCGGGCACGCCGCCGGCCTCGTACAGGTCGCGCATGGTGTAGGGGCCGCCCGGCCGCATCGCGCAGAGGTGCGGCGTGTCCCGGCTGAGCTCGTCGAAGTCGTCGAGGGAGAGGTCAACGCCCGCCTCGCGGGCGATCGCGAGCAGATGGAGCACGGTGTTCGTGCTGCCGCCCAGGGCCATGTCGACGCGGATCGCGTCCAGAAAGGCCTCGCGGGTGAGCACGTCCCGGGCCGTGACGCCCTCCTTGACGGCCTCCACGAGCCGCGCGCCCGTGAGCTTCGCGATCCGGAGCTTCTCGGCCTCCGTGGCCGGGGTCGCCGCGCAGTTGAACTCCGACATCCCGAGCACCTCGGTCATGCACGCCATCGTGTTGGCCGTGAACATGCCGGCGCAGGAGCCCGGGCCCGGGCAGGCCCGGTGCTCGAGCTCCTCGAGCTCCTCCTCCGTCATCTCCCCCTCCTTCACCGCCCCGACGGCCTCGAACACGTCGATGAGGTCCACGCGCTCCCCGTTCGCCCGACCCGGCTCCATGGGACCGCCCGTCACCACGGCGGCCGGCAGGTCGAGCCGGGCCGCGGCCATCAACGCGCCCGGGACCATCTTGTCGCAGGACACGACCGCGACGAAGCCGTCGAACCGGTGGGCCTCCACCACGGTCTCAATGGAGTCGGCGACGAGCTCCCGGCTCGGCAGCGAGTACCTCATCCCGGGCGTGTTCATCGCGATCCCGTCGCAGAGGGCGATCGTCTCCACCTCGAACGGGACGCCGCCCGCGGCCCGGATCCCCGCCTTCACCGCCTCCGCGACCCGGTCCAGGTGGACGTGGCCGGGGACGATCTCGGAGTACGTGTTCACGACGGCGATGAACGGCCCGTCGCCCTCCAGCTCCTCGTCGGTGAGCCCGCAGGCCCGGAGCAGCGACCGGTGGGGAGCGCGCTCGAGTCCCCGTCGGACCTCGTCGCTCCTCAACGCGGGCCCCGGTCGGTGCGCCGACCGGTGCAAAGATAAGCGTTCGGGACCGGGGGCGCCGGGGATGAGGAGGACCTTTGGGGCCGAGTTCGGGATGAGGTGAGGCCGGCTTTGCCGACCCCTAGCTCGATCCCCGGCCCAGGACGATCGTCTTCTCCTCCGTGAACTCCCGGACCGCCCACGGCACGCCCTCGCGGCCCACGCCGCTGGCCTTCACGCCCCCGAACGGCATGTAATCGACCCGGTAGTTGGTCACCCCGTTGACGATCACCCCTCCAGCCTCGAGCTCCCGCGCGGCCCGCACCGCCCGGTCCAGCCGGTTCGTGAACACCGCCGCGTGAAGCCCGTACTCGGTCGCGTTGGCCGCGCGGAGCGCCTCGTCGAAGTCCTCGACCCGGAGCACCGGGAGCACGGGTCCGAACGTCTCCTCCCGCGCGACCAGGGCGTCCTCGGGCACGTCCGCGAGCACCGTGGGCGGGAGCAGCCGGCGCTCCCGGGGCTCGCCCCCCGTGACCACCTCGGCGCCTCGCTCGACCGCATCCTCCACGTGCCTCATCACCTTCCGCAGCGCCCGGTCGTTGAGGAGCGGCCCCACGTCCGTGCGCTCGTCCAGCGGGTTACCCACCCGCAGGGACTCCGCGGCCCTCGCGGCCGCCTCCACGAATTCCTCGTACGCGTCCTCCACCACGATGGCCCGCTCCACGGCGATGCACACCTGACCGGCGTGGGAGCACGCCCCCCGGACGACCTCCTCGGCGACCCGTTCCAGGTCCTCCACGGTCTCGTCCACGATGACCGGATCGTTCCCGCCCAGCTCGAGCGTCTTCCTCGGGATGGGGGAGATCCGCAGCAGCCGCTCGCCCACCTCCCGGCTGCCCGTGAAGGAGAGCGCGTCGAAGTCCGAGCGCGCCAGCCGCTCGCCCAGCTCCCCGCCCGGGCCGACCACGACCTGGATCGCCCGCTCGTCGACCCCGGCGTCCAGCAGCAGCTCCGCCAGCCTCAGCGAGGAGAGTGGGGTCTCGGAGGCCGGTTTGTGCACGACGGAGCATCGGGCGGCGAGGGCGGGCCCCAGCTTGTGCGCGGGCAGCATCAGCGGGAAGTTGTACGGGGTGATGGAGAGCACGACGCCCACCGGCTCCCGGACCGTGAGGATGAGCTCGGAGACGCGCCCCGGCTGGGCGTCGCCCGGCAGCGTCTCGCCCCAGAGCCGCTCGGCCTCGCCCGCGCACAGCCGCAGCACCTCCGCCGTCCGGCGCACCTCGAACCGGGCCTCCCGGATCGGTTTACCGCCCTCGAGGGCGATGAGCCGGGCGAGCTCCTTCTCGCGCTTCCGAACCAGCCGAGCCGCCTCCTCGAGCGCCTCACGGAGCTCGTGGGTTCGGCGCTCCCTCCACCGTTTCAGACCTTCCTTGGCGTGTTTTCGGAGCTCGTCGACGTCGATCTCGGCGGGTATCAGCACGCGGCCGACCTCGGAGTCGTCGTAGGGGCTGAGGACCAGGAGCTCCTCCTCGCCCTCCACCCACTCGCCGCCGATCAGGCAGCCGAACTCGCGCTCCGGCACGATGGCCCCGCCGGCGGGGGCGGGTCCCGGGACTCTTAATCCGAGCGGCTCCCCGGCATCGTTACGAGACGATTAACGATGGCCGGGGCGGGAGGGGGCGTGGGCCTACTCGCGGAGCTCCTCGACCTTCTCGATGATCTCGTCGACCAGGTCCTTGGCCTCGCCCGGGTCGATGATGCAGGCGCTGGCGGCCGCAACGTCGATGCCCGCGGCGGCGCCCAGCTCGTCCTTGCTCGGTACGTACACGTACGGGATGCCCTTCTCGTCGCACAGCTCCGGCAGGTGGGCGACCACTTCCTCCGGGTCCACGTCCTCGGCGATCAGGACCAGCACGGCCTGCTCGCGCTCGACCGCCTTCGTGGTCTCGTTGGTGCCCTTCCGGATCTCGCCCGTGTCCCGGGCGATCTCGAGCGCCTCGTAGGCCTTCTCGGCGAGCTCCTCGGGCACCTCGAACTTCACGTACATGGGCTTGTCCGCCATAATCCGCACCCCCTCATCGGTTCATCCTCATCCCGGGCGTCGTCGCCTCGCGGTGGGCGCCGCAGACTCAATATAAATAAGATTTCGCCTCCGACGGTCGGCGACCCGATGAGGAGGAGCTGACGGGCGTGACGCCGTGACGAGACTCCTCTCAGCCGAGGGTGGTGCCTTTGGCCTACAAGCAGGTGATCGTCGTCCGGGGCGATCTGGACCTGAGCCGGGGTAAGCTCGCGGCCCAGGTGGCCCACGCGGCCGTGGGTGCGCTCCTGCGGGCCCGGGAGCTGGGGGCCCCGGTGGACGAGTGGTTGGAGGAGGGGCAGAAGAAGGTCGTCGTTCGGTGCGAGGACGAGCGGGAGCTGATGGAGAGGTACGAGCGGGCGAGGGAGCTGGGCCTGCCCGCGTTCCTCGTTCGGGACGCCGGGTTGACGGAGCTGGAGCCGGGCACGGTGACGTGCGTGGGGATCGGTCCGGAGCGGGAGGAGCGGGTCGATCGGGTCACGGGCGACCTGCCGCTGCTGCGGTGAGGGGCCTCCGCTAGGACGCGGCTCTTCACCCGTCCGTGCCCAGGTTTCTCGTCATCGGCCCGGGCGCGCTCACGTGCCGTAGAACGGGTCCTCTCGGCGCTTGATCTCCGCGATCTCTTCCAGCACCTCCCGCTCGTCCTCGGTGAGCAGGTCCCAGAACTCCTCGAACATCAGCCTGGCGTGCTCCGACGGCACGTCCGTGTAGAGGATGTCGCCCTCCTCGAAGTGGCGGCCCACGATCGGTCCCTCGATCGAGATGGCCACCTCCTCGCCCCGCTTGGCCTCCTCCTGCGGCTCCCCGTGCGACTGGATCTGCTTGATCCGGCCCAGCTCCCGACCGTCCTCGCGCATGAGCGGGTAGCCGGGCTTGATGACGCCGCCGAGGACGCGGACGCCCACGATCGCCGGCTTGCTCTGGCGGAAGATGTAGCCGGGCAGGACCTTGACCTTGCCCGGGCGGACGAGCTCGTCCAGGCGGCGACGGCGCTCCCGCTCGATCCGCTTCTCCACCATCTCCTCGTACTTCTCCACCAGCTCGTAGATCACGTCGTCGATGATGATGTCCACGTCGTACTCCTCCGCCAGCTCCTCCGCCTCCTCGGTGATGCCCACGTTGAACCCCACGATCACGCCCAGGCGCGGGTCCTTCTCGGCGACCGCGTGCGCCTCGATCACGTCCTCCTTCGTGATGTCACCCACGTCGGCGCGCCGGATGGGTACCTCCTTCTCCTTGAACTCGCCCACCACGGCCTCCAGCGTGCCGAGCGTGTCCGCCTTGATGATGATCCCGTCCTTGTCCGTCTCGATCGTGACCTCTTCCACCTCCTGCTGCACCTCCTTCACGACCTCCTCCACGTCCTCGTCCTCCCCCACGACCCGCAGCGGGGTCCCGGCGATCGCCCGGTCCAGCTCCGGCGCGCTGATCTTCACGCCGGCCGCGGCGCTCACCTCATCCACCTTCCGGAACCGGTCGCTCGGGTCGCGCATCTCGTCCATCGGCTTGGGCTTCAGCAGCGAGCGGACTCGGGTGACGATCGGCTCCTCGGGGTGGCCGATGACGATCCGGTCGCCCGTCCGGATGATCCCGTCGTAGAGAATCGCGTCCACCGTGTGGCCCAGGCCCGGCTCCTTCTTGACCTCCAGGATCGCGGCCTTCCCGGGCCCGCTCACCTCGATCCTGAGCTGCTCCTCCAGGAACCGCTGGGCGAGCCCCGTCACGACCATGAGCAGCTCGGGGATGCCCTCCCCGGTGATCCCGCTCGTGGGGACGATGGCGACCGTGCGCGTGAAGTCCCGCACGCGGTCGAAGCGTTCCGCCTGGAACCCGTGCTGGTGCAGCTGGCCGATGAGCTCGTAGATCTTCTCCTCCACCCGCTTCTGCACCTCCGGGGACTGCTTCTGGAACGACTCCAGGAAGGGAGAGTCCTCGTGCGGCTGCCAGCCGGGGACCCGGTCCACCTTGTTCGCCGCGACCACGAACGGCGTCTTGTAGCGGCGGAGGATCCGCAGGGCCTCCTCGGTCTGGGGCATGACGCCTTCCATGATGTCGATGACCAGGATCGCGATGTCCGCGAGGGCGCCCCCGCGGCGGCGGAGGTTGGTGAAGGCCTCGTGACCGGGCGTGTCGATGAACAGGAGGCCCGGGATCGTGAGCTCCACGTCGAGCTGCTCGAGCAGGGGCCCGCAAATCTCCTTTATCACGTCCAGCGGGATCTCCGACGCGCCGATGTGCTGCGTGATGCCGCCCGCCTCCTTGGCGGCCACGGCGGTCCCCCGGATCTTGTCCAGGAGGGTCGTTTTACCGTGATCCACGTGCCCCAGCACCGATATGATGGGTTGCCGGATCGCCTTCTCACCCTCGCTCAACTTCAACCGTCCCCCAACGCCCTTTCAACGGTCTTCAGGCCGGACTGCACCCACAATTTAAACGTTGGGTGGGGGCGGCGCCGCTTGAAGATCCTCGTCGCCACCGGAAACCGGGCCAAGTTCCGGGAGATGAGGGACATCCTCCGGGAGCACGGGATCGAGGCGGAGCGCGTGGACGTGGACTACCCGGAGCTGCAGTCGGACAGCCCGGAGGAGATCGCGGCCCACGGGGCCCGGTACTGCGCCGAATCGCTCGGTAAGCCGGTGATCGTGGAGGACTCGGGCCTGTTCGTGGACGCGCTGAACGGGTTCCCGGGCCCGTACTCCGCCTACGTGTACGAGACGATCGGAAACGAGGGTATCCTCCGACTGCTGGAGGGCGAGGAGGACCGCTCGGCCCGGTTCATCTCCGTGGTCGGGTACTGCGAGCCCGGCGGGAAGCCCGTGACGTTCACCGGGGAGGTGCGCGGGCGGATCGCGGAGGAACCGCGCGGGGAGGAGGGGTTTGGGTACGACCCCATCTTCATCCCGGAGGGCCGAGAAAAAACGTTCGCCGAGCTGGGCGTTGAGGAAAAATGTAAAATGTCGCACCGAGCCCGGGCCCTCGAGAAGTTCGCGAGATGGTTCAAGCGTCGCGCGGGGCGATGAGCGATGGCGCGCATGCACTCGCGGGACAAGGGCAAGTCCGGCTCCACCCGGCCCCCGCGCGTGGCCCCTCCCTCGTGGGTGGAGTACTCGCCCGAGGAGGTGGAGAGCCTGGTCGTGGACCTGGCCAAGCAGGGCTACGAGCCCGCGATGATCGGGATCAAGCTGCGCGACGAGTACGGGATCCCGGACGTGAAGCTGATCACGGGCAAGAAGATCACCGAGATCCTGGAGGAGCACGGGCTGGCCCCGGAGATCCCGGAGGACCTACTGAACCTGATCCGGCGGGCCAAGCGACTCCGCGAGCACCTGAAGCGGCACCCCAAGGACCTGCACTCGCGGCGCGGACTGCAGCTGATCGAGTCGAAGATCCACCGGCTGGTGCGGTACTACAAGCGGAAGGGCAAGCTGCCAGAGGACTGGCGGTACGACCCGGAGGCCCTGCACGTCGAGTAGGCCGACCCCCGGCCGAATCGTTACGAGCCGATTAACGATCGACGGGGGTGAAAAGGGGAGATACCTTGAGCGAGGACCGCTGGAGCGAGCTGGAGGAGCTGATGGGGGAGGGCGCCGACCTACTCTCCGACCTGGAGGGACACGCGGTCCGCGTGTACACGCACAACGACGCGGACGGGCTCTCCGCCGGGGCCATCCTGACCTTCACCCTCCGGTGCCTGAGGACCCCGGCCACCGTCCGCGTGCTGGACAACGAGTCCGACGTGCTGGAGCACGGGCTCGACGGCCCCACCATCCTCCTGGACATGGGCAGCGGCATCCTACGCCACCTCTCCTCCGACCACCCGGTGCTCGTCGTGGACCACCACGAGGCGCCCGACGAGGCGCCCGACAACGTCACCCTGGTGAACCCGCGCCGGTGCGGGTTCAACGGCGGGACTGAGGCCTCCGCGTCCACCGTGACCTACCTACTCTGCAAGTTCTTGGTCAAGCTGGAGCGCACGGAGCTCCCCAAAACGGCCCTGGTGGGTGCCTACGGGGACAACCAGGCCGACCGGCGCGGGGTGCGCGGGCTGAACCGGATCCCGGAGCGGGACGGGGAGGAGGGCGAGGTCCTGGAGCCCCGGGACCCCGCGTACTGGACGTACGGGCGCGCCACCATGACCGTCGGGGAGATCGTGGAGACGCTGTCCGGCCCGGAGGTCCGGCGAGCGCTCGAGGCCCGATTCGGGGAGCTGGACCGGCCCCCGGTCGAGCTGCCCCGGGAGGAGGAGTGCGAGATCGTGGAGGAACACGCCCAGCTGACGGACCTGAACGGGAAAACCGGATACATCCACGTCTTCCACGACGAGCGACCGCTGGCGGAGCTGAGGGATCCGCTGGAGACGGCCACCCTACTCAACGCCTGCGGGCGGTACGGTGAGGGTTGGGTCGGGCTGGTCGTCGCCATGGGATGCTGGGACCACCTGGACCGGGCCAAGCGCCTCCGACGCAAGCACAGGGCCGTGATCCGGGAGGCGCTGTCCAGGCTCGAGCGCGGTCAGGGCGTGCGGGACCGCGACGGCTACCTGCTCGTCGAGGGCGACCGGCTCGGCGTGCCTCCCACCGTGATCGGCATCGTCTCCCAGATCGTGTGCGAGAACGAGGGTAAGGTCGTGGTGGGCGTGTCCCGCGTGGACGATGACACGGTCAAGGTCTCGATCCGATGCCCCGAGGACAGCGGGGTGGACGCGGGCGAGCTCGCCAGCGAGGCCGCCGAGCTGGTAGGCGGCGAGGGGGGCGGGCACGAGCGGGCGGCCGGGGCCGAGATCCCGGCGGACCGACTGGACGAGTTCCTCAGGTGCCTGGAGCGGACGCTGTGAGGCTACCGCTCCTCGTACAGCCAGTCCTCGTCGCACCGCTCGTACTCCACGATCGGGGGCTCCTCCCCGAACACGACCTTGATCTCCCGCTCCGCGGACTCCGGAGAGTCCGCCGCGTGCACCACGTTCCGACCGATGTCCAGCGCGAAGTCCCCCCGGATCGTGCCCGGGTCGGCCTCCACGGGATCGGTGGCCCCGATCAGGTTCCTCACCACCTTCACCGCCTCCCGGCCCTCCACGATCATCGCCACCACGGGACCGGACGTGACGTACTCCACCAGGTCGTCGAAGAACGGCTTGTCCCGGTGCTCCGCGTAGAGCTCCTCCGCCGTCTCCCGATCGAGCCGCATCATCCGCATCGCCACGATCTTCAGACCCTTCCGCTCCAGCCTCCTGATAACCTCACCGACCAGCCCGCGGACTACCCCGTCGGGCTTAATCATCACGAACTCCCGCTGCACGTCCGGCACGCACATCCCCGGCCACGCGCCCGCCCGACCGGCTTAATCACCTTTGCGGACCACCCGCACCACCGGCACCCCCTCCGGCACCTCACCCACCTTAACGCGCAGCCGCTCCCTCACCCGACGACCGAGCTCCCCCACGAACTCCACCCCCACCACCCGACCCGACCGCACCCACCGCTCCAGCACCCGAGCGACCCGACCCGCGTCCACCCCCTCGCAGTACCCGCCCGAATCCCCACCGATCACCACCCCGAACCGATCCCACCGGTCCGAGGCCACCCTCAGCGCGTACTCCACCGTCTCCTCATTCACCGCCGGATGAACGTCCACGAGCCCACCGTCCCGAGGCTCCAATCGACCACGCACGAACCCGCGCCCCCGGGCCGCCGACACGTCCTCCCGATCCGCCAACCCGGAGAGCACGGCGACCACCGCCGCCAGCCCGAAGCAACGGTCGTGAAAGTCGATCCCGAACGGTTCCCACCCCAGGGACAGGTCGGGGGCCCGAGCGCGCCCGGGACCCACCTCCACCCGAATCACCCCGGGCCCGCCCAGGCCGACCCTCACCGCCTCCCGGGACTCAACAACGACCCTGGATCCCACCTCCACCGCCTCTCGGATCGTGCGAACCTTCGCCCGGACGGCCGACCTCCGACCCCCCGCGATCCGGTAGTCGTACGGCGCCCCGGTGAACACCGCCCAGTCCGCCGCCGGGGTGACCCCCAGCGAGACCTCGCAGACGTAGGGCGGGCGGCAGTCCCTCACCACCTCCAGCACCCGGGCGGGCGTGACCGACGGCCGACCCACGGGCGACTCGTCCGTCGTCGACACGGCCGGATCGTGGCCCGCCTCCTCCAGGATCCGGGCCAGGTACGTGGCGGTCGTGGTCTTCCCCCGCACCCCGGTCACCTCGAACAGCGGGCCCTCCTTGAGCCCGCCCGCCAGGGCCCCGGACAGCGCGTGGTGAGTGACCCTCGGGCCGCGCACGGGCCCGTAGTCGACGCCGCAGTGCACGGGCACGGCGACGAGATCGTACGACCCGAAGGCGCGCCGGACCACCGGGTACCCCCGCGGTTCCCGGAGCGTGCCGTACACGTCGACGAGCACGACGTCCAGGCCCAGCTCGTGCAGGAAGTCGCTCAGTACCACCCCTCCGTGGGTGGCGTCGACGACACAGGCTCGAGCCTCCGGAGCACCCACCGCTCCTCCCGCTCGGTCAGCCGCAAGGCGGCGGAGGGCGTCGAGGAGCAGGCGACCACCGTGCAAACGGGCTCACCTCCCGGCACGATCGTGCCCGGTCGGACCCGATCCCGGGCCCGGGAGAGACGGCCCGCGCGGACGGTCCCGGGGGCGTAAACGACCCGCTTGCAGGCCCATCCCCGCACCCGCACCCGCTTCAGGCGCAGCTCGCCCCGGCAGGCGGAGGCGTGGACGGTCATCGGGTTGACGTCGGCGACCCGGGCGAGGCACTCGGTGGCGGCCGTGGGACGGGGGTTCACCTCCACGAGGTAGAACGTGTCGCCCTCCAGGACCCCGTCCACCCCGTTCAGCCCCACCAGGCCCAGCTCCTCGGTGACCACCCGGCAGACCCGCTCGAGCTGCCGGCGCACCCTCGGGACGAGGTGAAACGGGGAGGGCACGAGGTTCCCCCGGTAGGCGTAGCCGTCACCGTCCAGATCCACCAGCTGGTCGTTGACGGAGAGGAGGACCGCGTCGGAGCCGTCGGACAGGAACAGGGCGCTCACGTGACGGCCCTTGAGCAGCCGCTGGAAGATCACCCCGGGCCGGGGCTCGGCCCGCTCCCGCTCCACCCGCCGGACGCCCACACCTCCGGCCCCGCTCACCGGCTTCTCCACGATCACCCGGCCCGGGACCTCGCCCGGGTCGCGGGAGGTCTCGGGCATTGGAACGAGGTCCGAGAGCCGCCGATAGAGCTCCCACTTATCGCCGGCCCGACGCACGACCCCGGGCGGGTTCCCCAGGAACTCGGCCCCCAGCCGCCTGGCCACCCGGTGCGCGGGTTCAACGGCGAACTCGGACGTGGGAACGATCGAGTCCGGCTCCAGCTCCCTCAGCCGCTCCTCCAGCCAGCCCGAGGGGGGCGTCCGGAACGGGGGCAGGACGCGACCGGGGCCCTCCCGAACGTACGGGACCACCCTCCCGGGCTGATCCTCCGGGTCGTAGAACTGCACCGAGCACGCGGGTCCGCCCGGATAAAGCTCGCAGAACTGCCGGTTGACCACCCCTACGAAGGCCACCTTACAGGAGTCGGAGGAGCTTGAGCGCCCGCTCGGCAACCTTCAGGTCCCTCAGGGCCTCCTCCGGATCCTCGGTACTGACGGCCCGATCCAGCCACGTTCGAACCACGGACAGGACGACCTCCCGAAGCTCCTCCTCCGACTCGACCGGTCGCGCCTGGGGCTCACCCTCCTCGACGACGGCCTCCTCCCCTTCCTCCCCCTCGTCCTCGCCTTCCTCCTCGGCCTCCTCATCCTCGTCCTCTTCCGACTCCTCCTCGGTCTCCCCTTCCTCCTCCGACGCCTCCTCGGCCTCCTCCGGCCCGGACCCGGGCTCCGGACCCTCGACCGACCCAGACTCGGCCTCCTCCCGCCGGCCACGCTCGACCATCGTGAGCTTACCCTTAACCACCTCGAACTTGGCCCCGCAGACGGGGCACACGACCCGCTTGGTCTTGGGGTGCTGGAAGAGCGGCGCCTTGCAGTCCGGGCAGTGGATGCCGAGCATCTTGTACCCGGCGAGCAGCTTCTCGGCCATCCGGTTCAGGTCGGTCCGGCGGATGCTCATCCCGGTCCGCTCTCCCCCTACGGGGCGAGCGCGGCGTACGGCGTTCGCATGATGAACATGGGAACCCGGTCTCCCACCTCCTCCTCGATGATCTCTCTAACCTTATCCTCATCCTCCGTGATGATAAATAGGACGGACTGCTCCTCCCCTGTGTACCCACCTCGGCCCGTCATCTCAGTTACTCCTTCCCCTTCCTGAATCAATCGGTTAATCACATCCTCCGACTTATCCACCGGAACTATGGCAATAACCAGCGCCGGACCCAAGCTAACTTCAAGCCTTCCCACGATCCTTGCTATCTCGAAGTCGTTGTCGACCTTCATCTTCATCCTAGCCTGCTCTAAGTGGTTCCTAACCCCGGAAACCGTAATGCCAAGTTCCTCCGCGATCTCCCGGTACGACATCCCCTCGGATCGCATTACGGAAACCGTAGCTTGCCGTTCCGTAAGCCCGTACACGTCCATCAGCACCTCGACGACTTCCCGGTTAATCTTCGATTTCACGCCGGAGGGCCCCCGGGGCCGTAACTTCCAAAAAGTTTTTTCAAGGTTACCTGGGGCGGCGACCCCCGGAGGGGGGTGGCGACTTGTCGGACTACGAGGAGAAGTTCGAGCAGTGCTGCACGCTCCTTGAGGAGCGAATTGTTCAGGATGACCAGGTGCCCAGGAACGTGCGCCGGGCGGCCAAGCAGGCGATCAAGGCGCTGAAGGAGGAGGGGCAGTCGCCCGGGGTGAGGGCCAGCACGGCCATCTCCACGCTGGAGGAGGTGGTCAACGACCAGAACACCCCGGAGTACGTGCGGCCCGTGCTGCTGCAGGTGATCGCCACGCTGGAGCAGGTTAAGGACGAAGTCTGACGGACAGCCGCGCCGCCTCCTCCAACGCCTCGGCGAGGGAGAGCGCCTCCATCGGGTTCTCCCCCACCACCAGGCCCCCGTGCCGCTCCAGCACGGCCGCCATCGGCTTCTTGGCCACCCGTCCCACCGCCCTGGCCAGCTCCTCGCTCCCTGGAGGGTGGTACTCGATCCACTCGACCGACCCCACGCTCCTTCTCAGGTCCTCCGTCACCCTGACCTCCCGGAGCGCGTGGGCCGCCTCCGTGACCCACGGGGAGTGAAAGTGGAGTACCACCCCATCACCCACCTTCTCGTACACGGACAGGTGCATGGGTAGCTCCGATGTGGGCTCGCGCGTCCCCACCAGCCGCTCCCCGGACCCGGCGTCGACCACCGTGACGTGGCGCGGCCTCACGTCCGCCAGCCGGAACCCGGAGGGGGAGACGGCCACCCGGCCCTCCCGGCACGCGCTGACGTTGCCCGAGCCCCCGGCGGTGAGACCCCGTCGGTGCAGCTCGAAGCACAGGCGGGCCACCGTCCTCCTCAGCCCCGCCAGGGACCCCTCGGGCACCCTCATGACTTACGCTCCACCTTCTTGAGCCGTATCGAGTTCGGGTCGACGATCAGGTCGCCGCTCTGGTCGAACACCCCGGAGGCCTCCGCCTCGATGTAGTACGGGGTGGAGTAGATCACGATCGTTTCCCCCCTCGTCTTCACCCGTTCCACGTAACCCACCGCCTTGATCAGCACGTGGGCCCGCCGTCCGGGCTCCGGCCGGGTGTCGGCGTAGGCTCTAAGGCGACCCCCGGCGATCTCATCGACGTGCGTGAGCCGGGTCAGCCGGTCGCACACGTCGCGGGCGTTGGCGATGTTCACCCGGTACCGGAACTCCACCTTCCGCTTCACCCGCTCCTTGAACTGGCTCGCCTTGTACCCGGTGTACTCCAGTAGGGTCTTCACGCCGCTGCTGAAGCTCGTCATGAACTGGACGTAGGCCATCGTGAGGTCGTGGGCCAGCGCGTCGTAGTCGCCCCGGGCCAGGTCGGCGGTCGCGCGGAAGATCAGCCGGACGTCCACCGGCGACTTGCCGGACAGCGATATGGCGAACAGGAACCCGGAGACGGAGGACACCGAGAACACGATCACGGCCGCGAGGATCCTGGCCGCGATCGCGGTCGCTCGGGCCACGGTGCCCGTCCCCCGTGGGGTGAGGACCGTGGAGGAGGAGCGGTTGAGGATCGTGCGTGAGGTGGCGGAGCGGCATCGGGTGCTGCTGGATCCGGAGGCGGTGGAGCGGCTCGTCTCCTCGGAGGAGGAGCCGGAGGCGCTGGAGCGGGCGGATGAAATAGATTTGCCCGTGCTCACCGGCGAGCTCGTCTCCGGGGAGCTGGATCCGGAGTTCCTTGAGGGGATCGACGGGAGCGTCTACGAGGTCCTGGAGCGGGGTGAGGGGGAGGGAGGCGGGGCCGAGGGATCCACCGAGGTCGTGGTGGAGAGCCGCTCGGAGACGCCCCCGGCGGCCGAGGTGGACGCGGAGGTGGAGATTGTTCAGGAGGCGCAGAGGGTGGACGCGGAGGGTAACGTGGAGGGTTTCGTGCAGCACTTTCGGGACCGGTTGGAGAAGCTGAAGCCCAAGGTGCGCCGCCTGTTCGACGGCGAGTGGGTGGACTCGCTGCGGGAGCTGGCGGCGAGGGCGCGGGAGGAGGCGGGCGTGTACTGCTTCGCCGGTCTGGTGACGAACGTGAGGGAGTCGGAGCGGGCCCAGGTGCTGATCCTGGAGGACGGAACGGGTGAGGTGCGCGTCGTGGTCCCCAAATCCAAGGCGCCCCGGGCGTTCGAGAAGGTGAAGCGGGAGGTGGCCCCGGGCGTGGTTCTCGGCGTGAAGGCGTTCGTCAAGGTGCAGCGTGGGACCACGGCGTTCGTGGGGGATCGGTACGGGGAGATCCTACTGCCGGGGGAGGGTGCCAGGAAGACCCGGAAGGCGCGGATCGAGGACGACATCCGGGTGGTGTTCATCGGCGACGTGCACGTGGGCTCGAAGCGGTTTCGGGAGGATCTGTTCAAGAGGTTCATTGAGTGGTTGAACGATCCCAGCGATCCGGTCGCAGGTAAGGTGAAGTACGTGATGATCACGGGCGATATCGTGGACGGTATCGGGATCTACCCGGGGCAGCGCGAGGAGCTGGAGATCCTCGACATTGACCGGCAGTACGAGCGGTTCGCGCGGTACCTGGAGGAGTTCCCCGACTGGGTGGAGGTGGTGATCATCCCGGGCAACCACGACGCGATCCGGCAGGCGTTACCGCAGCCCAGCCTGCGCTCGTCGGACCCGGCGCAACCGCTGACCGAGCTGGACGGGGTGCACCTGCCCTCGAACCCGGCCCTGGTGCGGCTGCACGGGGAGCTGGAGGTCCTGATGTTCCACGGGCAGTCGCTGGACGACATCATCCTGAGCCGACCGGACGCGGAGCACGATCCGAACGGCGTCCGGACGGCGGCGGAGGCCTGCCTGCGGGCGCGGCACCTGGTGCCCATGTACGGGGAGTCCGTGCCCATCGCGCCGCTCCCGGAGGATTACCTGGTCATCAACCGGCTGCCGCACGTGTTCGCCGTGGGGCACACGCACATCAGGGCCCTGCACCACTGGCGGGGCTGCGACGTGATCTCCACGGCCACCTTCCAGGAGCAGACGGACTTCCAGCGGAAGGTGGGAATCGAGCCCACTGTGGGAATGGTTATAGTCTACGACCCCACCCACGGAGGCCGGGACCCCGGTCGAAGGATGACCGTGATCAACCTGAAGGAGGCGTAGCGTGGGGCTGGTCGGGGTGGAGCATCCGAGCGTGGATCGGGCCGTGCTGGTTCCGTTCACCAAGGTGGCGGCGGGGATCCTCCGGTTCTCGGACGTGGACGTCGTCGGAGCGTGCGACTACCGGGACCATCGGGTGGGGAAGAAGACCACCGAGGTCGTCGGGGAGGACGTGGAGGAGCTGGAGATCCGCCCATTCGAGGAGCTGGGAGAGCTGCTGGAGGAGGCCGAGTGGCTGATCTGGACGAAGGAGGTGTTCGACGAGGACGAGCACTACCTGCGGTGGCGGGAGGCCATCGACCTGGCGGTGACGAAGGGCGTCAACGTGTACAACATGGGCCGGCTGCACATGGTCTCCCAGGACCCGAACTGGCGGCTGGAGGCCCACAAGCGCGGGGTGGAGTACTTCGACGCCAGCGATCCCGAGCTGTACCTGGAGTACCTGGAGTACGGGATCCGGGCGCGGGAGGAAGGGATCGACGCGGAGGTGGTCACCGTCGTCGGCACCGGGCGCCGCACGGGCAAGTTCACCACGTTGAACGTGACCCGGAAGGTCCTGGAGGAGGAGGGCGTCGACGTGCGGAGCGTCGGGACCGAGCCGAGCAGCCTGCTCGTCGGGTGCGAGGCGATGGTGATCCCGCAGGTCCTGCCCATGGGGCACGCGGCCGGAACGGTGTACGGGGCGGTGAAGCGGCTGGACGAAGAGTACGAACCGGACGTTATCCTGGTGGGCTCCCAGACTGGCGTCACCGCGGACCCGCTGGAGGTGGGCACCGGGCGCGGCGGGGCGCTCGCGTCGCTCACGATCCTGCTCGGCAGCGATCCGGACAAGATGATCCTCGCCACGCGACCGGAGCTCAAGGACCGGCTCCAGGACGCGGCGGAGGTCGCCACGCTGCTCACCGGGGCCCGGATCCAGTTCGTCAGCGTCAACGGGAAGGACCTGTCCGAGTCCGAGGTGCGCCGCTTCTGCCGCGAGGTGGAGTCCGAGCTCGGCTACCCGGCGGCGGATCCGCTGAAAATGCCCGAGGAGTTCCGGGAGCTGGTGCTCGACCTGATCCCGCCCGGCTAGTTCCGGGCCGCTCGCCTACCCACCCTCAGGTACACCCGGGCGCACCGCCGCACGCTCTCCACGTCCACCCACTCGTCCGGCCCGTGGATGTTTCCACCCTTCGGCCCGAAGATCACGGAGTCCACGCCCGCCTCGTGCACCAGGTACTCGATGTCGCAGTGACCCAGCTTGAACCCGATCCGCCCCTCCATCCCCTCCCTCCGGGCCGCGCGCACCACCCACCTCACGACCCGGGAGTCGGCGTCCACCGCCGTCGCCCGGGAGGCGTGCCTCACCCGGACCTCCACCTCGTAACCGGGGGCGGCCCTGCGGGCGGCCCGCTCCACGCGCCGCCGCACCGAGTCCGGCGTGTCGCCCGGGATGGACCGGTAATCGACCGTGAGGCGGCACTCGTCCGGGATCACGTTGCTGGGACCGTCCGCCTCGATGCGCGTAACGCTTAACGACGACTCAACGCGCCCCACGCCCCGGACCCGGCGCCGGGACGGCTCCAACCGGGAGAGCTCCTCCACCACCCTCGCCGCGGCCTCGATGGGGTTCTTCCCCCTCTCCGGCTGGGAGGCGTGCGCGCTCCTACCCCGGATGACGACCTCCAGCGTGATCCGTCCCCGGTCCCCCACGTGCACCTCACCGTCCGTGGGCTCGCACACGATCCCACCGAGCGCGTCCAGCCCCCGCCGGCACGCGTACAGCGTGCCGTTGTCCTCCTCGCTGGGCGACTCCTCCCCCACGGTGGCCAGCAGGCCGAGCGGCAGCCCCTCGTAGCGCGCCTCCACCACCGCCGACACGGCCGCGGCCAGGCCGCCCTTGCAGTCCGCGGCCCCGCGACCGTACAGCCGCCCGCCCACCGTGCGGGGCTCGTACGGGTCGGTCACCCGCCACCCGTCGCCGGCGGGCACGGTGTCCATGTGCGCGTTGAGCACCACCCCGCTCAGGTCCCCGGCCAGCACGTTGCCCATCCCGTCCACCTCGTACGGGACCCCGTGCTCCTCCAGCACCTCCACGATCAGCCGCCGGACCTCCTCCTCGCGCCCCGTCACGCTGGGCGTGGCCACGAGGTCCCGAAGCAGCCCCTCCGGGTCCACCTCCATCCGGTTCAAGTCGACCTGGGTCCCCTTCGCCGGACCCCCAGGCGGAATCCTTAGTTGACCGTATCGCGTTCCCGGAGGGAGAACGGGTTCACAATCCGTGCACTGAGGTTCACGAGTCGTGGGGGCGGCCCGCGTGCGCGAGGAGCTGACCCGGTTCGAGGTGACCCGGATCCTGGGCGCGAGGGCCCTGCAGATCGCGATGGGTTCCCCGGTGATGGTCGAGGTTCGGGGGGACGAGAGCCCGCTGGAAATTGCTAAAAGGGAGTTCGAGGAGGGGGTCATTCCAGTCGTGGTGATAAGGGAGAGGTAGGGGGAGCCGAGCGTGCCGGAGCCGGTCATCGACTACGACGCGTGCCGAGGCGTGTCCGAGTGCGGCGAGTGCATCGAGGCCTGCCCGATGGACGTGCTGGACGAGGAGGACGACAAGCCGGTGGTCGTGAACGCCGACGACTGCACGGGCTGCGGCGTGTGCGAGCAGGCCTGCCCGGAGGGCGCGATCGAGGTAAGGGATTAACGCACCGCGGAGCGCGACCGAGTCGGGGTCTGGGGGTGAGAACCCTTGGCGGAGGACGACGAGCTCCTCGTGCCGCTGAACGACTACCTCGCGGCCGGCGTGCACATCGGCACGCAGCAGAAGACGAAGGACATGGAACCGTTCATTTACCGGACCAGACCGGACGGGCTGCACGTGATCGACGTGAGGAAGACCGACGAGCGGATCCGGATCGCGGCCAACTTCCTCTCCATGTACAACACGGACGAGATCCTCGTCGTGTCCCGCCGGTACTACGGCCAGCGGCCGATCACCAAGTTCGCAGAGGCGACGGGCGCGATGGCCATCCCCGGCCGATTCGTGCCGGGGACGCTGACGAACCCGGAGTACGACGGGTACGTGGAGCCGGAGATCATCGTGCTCACGGACCCGCGCGCCGACTTCCAGGCGCTGGTGGAGGCGCAGAGCGTGGGCATCCCGATCGTCGCGCTGTGCGACACGGACAACTTCACGGGCAACGTGGACCTCGCGATCCCCACGAACAACAAGGGACGCAAGGCGCTGGCGCTGGTCTACTGGCTGCTGGCGCGCGAGCTGCTGAAGAAGCTGGGCCGGCTGGAGGAGGACGAGGAGTTCGAGTACGACCCGGAGGACTTCGAGGGCCCGCCACCCCGCTGATTCCCCGGGGCCCCACCACACATGACCTACGGGATCTCCAAGCACCTGGAGCTCAGCGGGGAGTACAGGGACAAGCTGCTCCGGGGCGAGAAGCGCGCCACCATCCGCGTGGGCCGGGTGCGGGGCGCGCGCCCGGGCAAGGTCGTGTACCTGCACTGCGGCGGTTACGTGTACGGCAAGGTCCGGATCACGAACGTGCGCACGAAGCGGGTCCGCGAGCTGACCGACCGGGACGCGAGGCTGGACGGGTTCGAGAACCGGGAGGAGCTGATCAAGGCGCTGCGAGAGCACTACCCGAATCTCCGGGACGACGACCTGGTTACGATCATCGAGTTCGAGTGGGTGGAGAAGTTCGACGAGCCGATCCTGTCCGAGCACCTCCCCTACGACGGTCACGACCCGGTCGAGATCGCGAAGCGGGCGCTGGAGGAGGACGTTCCACTCTCCCCGAGGGAGCGGGAGCTGCTGGAGCTGCTGGTGGAGTGCGGCAGCATCCGAAAGGCCGCCAAGGCGCTGGGCGGCCTGGGTCACCGGGACAAGATCCGACGGGCCGTCCGCAAGGCGTACCGGCTGCTGAAGTCCCGGGGCCTGCTTAAGGGTGAGAAAGAGGATCGGTGAACCCCTAAACCGAATTCAATAAAAACCGAGGATTTAAGCCCAGCCCCAGGGCGTTCGGATTGCCGGAGGACGTCGAGCGTGAGCGGGTCGGGCTCCGACGGGAGCTGACGATGCTGGGTTTCGTTTCCACGATCTGCTGTACGGTGATCGGCGGCGGTATCAACGTACTGACGTGCATGATCCAGGCGAAGGCTCCCGGCGTCGGGCCCTACGTGCCGCTGGCGTTCCTGATCGGCGCCGTCCCGAGCCTGGTGGCCGGCATCGTGGCGGGCGCGCTGAGCGCGGCGGTGCCGAGGGCGGGAGGTCACTACACCTACGTGAGCCGGCTGTTCGACCCGTTCCTGGCCTACTTCAGCTCGTGGAGCCGCTTCGTGGGTGAGATCGGCGCGTTCGTGGCGATCGCCATCGGTGACGTGTCCCTGCTCGCGGCCATGTGCAAGTTCTGGGGCGCGCCGGGCGCGGCGGAGTGGCTAAATTCGCACACGCTCTCGGTCGCCACGCTGATCATCATCTTCACGTGGCTCGTGAACGTCCTCGGCGTCCGCATTTACGAGGCCGTGGTCGACACGATGTTCTTCATCCTCTTAACGGGCTTCGCGATCGTCGTCGCCGCCGGGTTCGCGGGTTCCCCGGAGCTCACGCTGAAGGCCATCGGGGGCAGCGCGGCGCTCCAGTCGCTGATCAAGCAGGCGGGCGGGCTGCCGAAGGACGTGGGCTCGCTGAGCGCGATCTTCTCGGCCGCGGCCACGCTGGTGTTCGCCTACGTGGGCTTCGAGACGGGCACGCAGGCGGCTGGTGAGGTCAAGAACCCGGAGAAGACCGTGTTCCGCGGGATGCTGATCGCGCTGGGCGTCATCACGGTGTATTACTTCCTGTACTCGGCCGCCGTGTACCACGCGGTCCCGTGGGAGTACATCTACGCCAAGGCCGTGCTGGCCAAGCAGGCCGGCTCGAACTTCACGGTGCCCGAGGCCATCGCGCCGGTCCTGAAGACGCTGTCCCCCTCCTGGGGCTCGGCGCTCGCCGGCTACGTCGCGTTCGTGGCCGCCATCGCCCTGCTGAGCGACCTCCCACCGATGTTCCTGTCGACGAGCCGAATGACGTTCGCCTGGGCGTACGACGGCATGTTCCCGAAGTTCCTCGCCAAGGTCCACCGGCGCTTCGGCACGCCGCACTGGGCGCTCACGGTGCTGATGATCGCCTCCGTCGTCCTCGTCTGGACGGTCGGGGAGTTCCTGAAGGCGGTCGACATCACCACGGTGGCCCTGCTGTTCACGTACACGTTCATCTGCATGACCGGCGTCGTCTGGAGGTTCGTCCGGCCGGAGATCTACGAGAAGGCGCCGCTCGGGGACAAGACCAAGCGCGCCATCCCCTGGCTGGGAGCCATCGGCACGGTGCTGAGCCTGCTGTTCCTGGGCGAGATCGCGATCAGCGACCCGAAGAGCTTCTACTGGTGGATCGCGCTGATGGTGCCCGGACCGTTCATCTTCTACTACGCGTACAGCCGCACGGTGAAGCGACTCGGGCCCGAGAAGGCCAGGAAGCGACTGATGGAGATCCCACCGGAGTAGGGGGGCCTCCCTCCCCATCCGCTTCGTCATCGAGCGGCTCATCGACGTGCTCCTCGACATGGAACGGCACCGTCACTCCCTGAAGGCCGCCCTCCGCAACGTGCTCCAGGGGATCACGGGGCCCCGGCGTCGGTTCATCCAGGCCCTGGCCCACGACCTCCTCCGCGTGCTGGGCAACGTGGACCTGGTGCTCAACGAGGTGCTCCGAGGCACCACCGTTGAGGAGCTCCACCCCGTCCTCCGCAACGCCCTCCGCGTCGGCACCTGGGAGATCCACTGGCGCGGCGAGCACCCCGGCCCCGTGACCAAGGTCGTGGTCGACATCGTCAAGGACCGGCTCGGCCGCCGCGACGCCGACTTCGCCAACGCCGTCCTCCGCCAGGTCGAGGACGTGGACCCGGACCGGGTGATCCGACGGATCAGCGACCCCATCGCCCGCCTCGCCGCCGAACACAACTTCCCCAAGTGGTACGTCGAGCTCGTCCGACCCGCCTTCCACAACCTGGCCGAGCTGCGCCGCTTCCTCGAGGCCTGCAACGGCACCCCGGAGCGCTACGTCCGCGTGAACACCCTCGTCGCGGACCCGGACGAGGCCATCGAGCGGCTCGAACGGCGCGGGATCGAGGCGGAGCGGGACGAGGACCTCCCCGACGTCCTCCGGATCGTCTCCGCCGACACCCCGATCATTCGGACCCCGGAGTTCGAGCGGGGCGTGGTCTTCCCCCAGACCAAGGCCTCCGCGGCCGTGGCCCACGCGGCCGAACCGGAGCCCGGGATGACCGTGGTCGACCTGTGCGCGGCCCCGGGCGGGAAGACCACGCACCTCGCCCAGCTCATGGAGGGAGAGGGCGAGATCATCGCCATCGACATGCACCCCAAGCGGTTCAGGACGCTGCGGAAGCGCGTCCGGCAGTTCCACGTGGACGACGTCGTGGAGGCCTACCGGATGGACGCCCGGGACGCGCCCGACCAGTTCGGCGAGCACTTCGCGGACCTCGTCCTCGTGGACCCGCCGTGCACGGGCACCGGGTCCGTGTACTCCAAGCCGGAGAAGCGCTGGGACCTCGAGACGACCGGGCAGCCGACCAAGTGGGCCCACCTGCAGTGGGACCTGCTCAAGACCGCGATGCGGCTCGTCAAGCCCGGGGGCCGGATCGTCTACTCCACGTGCTCGATCACCCTGACCGAGAACGAGCGCCTGATCGAGCGGCTCCTGCGCCGATACCAGCACGCGAGGCTGCGTAAACCACCCCTCGACTGGGCCTCCCCCGGCATCCGCATGCCGGAGGCCCGGCGCACCTGGCCCCACCTGCACCGCACGGACGGGTTCTTCATCGCCCGGGTGGAGGTCGAGTAGGGTCACGATGATGAGGCCTGCCGCTCGTGACGGGACTCCCCCGATGATCGGGACAGGCGTACCGCGGCGGCTGATCCCCTCACGCTTACGCCGATGAGGAAACGCCCCCACTGGGGACTCGATGACCGGAACGGCGGTGCCCGAGGCGGGATGACCGGGCGAGGCGGGGACCGACGGGCCGGATGAGGAGGCGCCCCTTGCGGGACCCCCTACAGCTCCACCCTCACCGCCAGGGGCACGTAGCCCGGCTCCCCGCCCACGCGATCCGCCAGGTAGGCCGACTCCCGGATCCCGGTGCAGTGGCAGGCGTACACCCGGCGGACCCCGTGCTCACGCAGCGTCTCTACCACCCGGTCCAGCCGCTCCCGCGGCTGATCCATCAGGTGCAGCCCGCCCAGCACGCGGCGCGGCTCGTACCCCTCCAACAGCTCCACCAGCTCGAAGTGACAGCACCCGACCAGGGCCAGGTCACCCACGACCAGCGACCGCTCCGGCATCACCTCGCCGTCGTACGTGCCCTCGAACGTTTCCGTCGCCACGATGACACCGTCGAGCAGGTCCACCTCGCCCCCGCCCGGCTCGATCATCCGGTCCCCACTCACCGCCTCCAGGCCTCCCGTGTGATCCCAGTGCTCGTGCGAGATCACGATGGCGTCGAACTCGGGGTCCATCCCGGCCACCTCCAGGTTGTGCCTGAGGACGTCCGTCGACGGGCCCGTGTCGAAGAGCACCGCGAAGTCCTCCGAGGGTACCTCCACCACCACCGCCAGGCCGTGCCGGGCCAGGTACGGCTCCCGGACCATGCCCACCCGGTTGTCCACCAGGATGCGCACGATCGCCTCCAAGCCGCTCACCCCGGGTTCCCACCGTCTCGGGAGGAGGCCAACCGGATCAAACCCTCGAGCACGCCCCCGTCCGAGCGCACGTGCAGGTGCGTGTACGAGGCCACGGTGTTCCCCTTCACCAACCCGTCCCGGCCCTCCTCGATCCCGCGACCCCGCTCCAGCCGGTACGCGAACTCGGCGTCCTCCCGGACCTCCACCTCCGAGTAGTGAAACTCGTGTCCCCGAACGACCCGGCCGGGGCGCCCGAACGGGTGATTACCCGTGATCCTACCCTTCACGTACCCCAGCGCGACGAGCCGATCCCGCATCCGAGCGACCGCGTCGAACACGCCCACCATTTCGTACTCCCGGCCGTCCGCATCCACCAGCTCCGAGCACAGGTACATCAGCCCGCCGCACTCACCCAGGATCGGCCCACCCTCCTCGTGGAATCCTCGCAGGTCCTCCATCAGCCGCCGGTCGAGCCGCTCCGCGTACACCTCCGGGTACCCACCCGGCACGTAGACCGCGTCCACGTCCGGCAGCCGGTCCCCCTCCGGATCCACGTGCACCACCTCACCCGCCCGATCCAGGTACCTCAGGTTCTCCCGGTAATAAAAGGTGAAGACCCTGCCGGACACGACGGCCACCCGCACCCCTTCCCGGGGAGGGCTCGGGGGCGGGACCGGCTCGGCGTCGGGCTCCCCCGCCTCCAGCCCGGCGATCGCGTCCAGGTCGAGGTACTCGGACGCGACCTCGCCCCAGTACTCCGCCACCCGCTCGGCGAACTCGCGCCGCTCGTCCGCGGGGATCAGCCCCAGGTGCCGGTCCGGGATCACGGCGTCCCGCAGCCGGGGCACCACCCCGAGGACCCGCACCCCGGGACAGTATCGCTCCAGGGCGCGGCGCAGCAGCCGCTCGTGACGCTCACTCCCCACCCGGTTGAGGATCACCCCGGCGAGCTCCACCCCCACCTCCCGGGCCAGGTCCAGGAACCCGCGCACCTCGGCCGCCACGGTGGTGGCGTAGCTGCGACAGTCCACCACGAGCACGACCGGGGCGCCGATCAGCCGGGCCACGTGCGCCGTGCTCCCCTCCACCGTTCCCTCACCGTGCCCGTCGAACATCCCCATGACCCCCTCAACCACCGCCCCCGTGAACCCCCGGGTGGCGCGCCGGAAGGTGTCCACCACGCCCCCCTCGCCCATCATCCACACGTCCAGGTTGTAGCTCTCCGCCCCGGCGGCCACCTCCAGGTAGGTGGGGTCGATGTAGTCCGGCCCCACCTTGAAGGGCCGGACCCGGTACCCCTCCTCCCGCAGCGCCCGGAGCAGCCCGATGGTGAGCGAGGTCTTCCCGCACCCGCTCCGGACGCCCGCGATCACCACGCCCATCACGGGGCCCTACCCCCGCGGGTGGAACTCGACGGTCACGAGGACGGCGGAGGGGAGCTCGGAGCGCACGCACCGGATCACCCGCTCCCTCAGCCTCCACAGCTCTCGGAGCCTCAGGTCCGGGTCCGCGGCGACGACCACGTCGATCTGGTAGACGGGGCCCATCTTCCGCCCGCGGACGATGACGGGCTCGGCCTCGCGCTCGGGTAGCTCCCGCTCCAGCGCCCGGTGGATCCGGTGGAGCAGCTCGGGCGGCGGGGCGACGTCCATGAGCTCGTGCACGCACTCCCAGCCGACCTCCACTCCCATCTTCACGATCAGCCCGGCGACGAGGAGCGCGGCGACCGGGTCGGCCCACGGGTACCCCGCCAGGGCCCCGAGGATCCCGGCGGCCGCGGCGAGCGAGGAGAGCGCGTCGCTGCGGTGATGGTGTGCGTCCGCCCGCAGCGAGGAGCTCTGCGCGCGCTCGGCCAGGCGGATCGTGTACCGGTACATCGCCTCCTTGACCGCGGCGGAGGCGAGCGCGACGAGCAGGGGCAGCGTCGAGACCACCGGGGTCGGGTGCCGAAGCCGCTCGACGGACTCCCACCCGATGGACGCGCCGGTGCACGCCACGAGGACGGAGACGACGAGCCCCGCGAGCACCTCCGCCTTGTAGTGACCGTACATGTGCCGCTCGTCGGGCGGCCTTCGCGCGATCCGGGCCCCCAGGTAGACCAGCGCGGAGGCGACGACGTCGCTGGCCGAGTGCATCCCGTCCGCCACGAGCGCCCAGCTGTTCGACAGGACGCCGATCGCCACCTTGGCGGCCGCCAGACCGACGTTACCCACCACGCCCACGATCGCGCCCGTTTCGATGCGATCGAACCGCTCCTCCAACCCCGAACGTCCCCACCAGCGCGGCCAGGCTCAGGGCGCCGGAGACCGCGGACGAGAGCGACCATCCGTCCCAGCCGCCGGCCGTGATCGCGCCGATGAGGGGCTGGTTAACCGCGTACCCGACGCCGATGGCCAGCGAGATCGCCCGCACCCCCCGGCCGCCTCCGCTGTATATGTTGGCCGCGTAGTACATCAGCCCGCAGGCCATCCCCGCCAGCAGCACGCTCGCGAGCGAGTAGCCCAGCAGCCCCGCGACCCCCGCCAGCAGCCCCGCCAGCGCCGCCGACAGGTCCTCCCCGAGCGAGGGCCCCAGCAGCTGCGCCAGCCCGCTGGCGGCCGTCATCGCGGCGATCACGGGCCCGTAATGGGGCTCCACCCGGGGAGCGATCAGGGTGACGGCGGAGTTGGGCAGCGTGGAGGCGAAGGTCAGGAGCAGCGCGGCGGGGAAGGAGCTCCGGTACCCGTGCTCCCGCGTGACCTCCTCCTGGGGTCGAAGCCGCACGGACAGCAGCGGCAGGCCGAACACCGCGGAGCACGCGCTCAGGACCAGGCACCACCGGAACGGGTGACTCAGGGAGGAGGAGACCGCGTACCCGACGATGAACCCCAGGTTCGAGGCGAGGTTGTTGATCGACACCACCCGACGCCCCATCTGCACGGCGGCCGCCACGCTCGACGTGAAGGAGAACGCCGAGCACGCGCCCTGAAGGGCGCGCGCGATCCCCAGGGTGTCGATCGAGGGGGCGAGCAGGAACGGGGCCAACGACGCCCCGTACCCCAGGCACCCCAGCGCGATGGGGATCCCGGCCGGAGTGCCCTCCAACCTCCGAGAGACCGGAACGGAGACCGCCGCCATGGTCACCGAGAACAATGAGAGCACGAGCCCGGCGACGAGCTCGCTGCCGCCCACCCGGTACACGTAGGCGGGGACGTTCGGGAGCACCAGGGCCGACGCCACCGAGATCACGAAGGAGTTCACGTACAGGCTCACTCGGGTGACGGTCGCCCGCGAGTCCAACGCCCCCCGGGGGAGGTGCCCGTTGGACGACCTCGAGCGGCTCGCTCGACGGTTGGAGGGGGACCTGTCCCGACTGCTCGGCAGGAGGATCGTGATCCCGGTGGCGGAGGCCTACGCCCGGAGGTGCGGGTGCCGGGGGCACGCGCTGTACGTCCGGGGTCTGACCCGCGAGGACGTCGAGGTCCTGGCCGACGTGCTCGCGGAGGAGCTCAAGGGGCTGGGAGAGGGAGAGCCCGCCGCGGAGCTCGATCGCGACATGGTTCGGGCCCTACGGGTCGGGCGATGGTGCGAGCGGCACCGGCCCGGCCGGCACCCGGCGCTGATGCCGCTCCGCTAGCGGCGCACGTGGACCCCGTGCCCGGGGATCACCGTCGGGTAGGAGAGCACCCGCTCCAGCGACTCCCTCGCCCGCTCCCGGTCCCACGCGACGGCGGGCGGCACCCGCTCCACCGCGTTGTCGGGCGTCGGGCACGCGTCCCCGGCCACGATCAGGTGATCCTCCACCGCCACCGACACGTGACCCGGCGTGTGGCCCGGGGTCTCCACGATCTCGACGCCCTCGGGCGGGTCGAGCCGGTCGACGTCGTCCACCTCCACCGGGATCGACTCGGCCTCCTTCGGGTGGGCGTAGAAGTCCGGCTCGAAGGCCCTCCGGACCTCCTCGGCGTTGCCCACGTGATCGTGGTGACCGTGGGTGAACACCACCGCGTCGACCCCGTACGGCTTCAGTCGCCGGATCAGCCGCCCCGGCCGCTCGCACCCCACGTCCACGAGCAGGTTCACCTCGTCCGTAATCAGGAGGACCGAGGCCGAGTCGGCCCGGAGCACGCTCCCGTCCGCGCCCCGCTCCAGGTATCCCGGGCGGACGACGACCACCCCGACGGGCACCCTCCCTCACCCCTCGCCGTAGTCCCCGGAGTAGGTGCCGGCCCCCTCGGCCCGGATGAAGACGGCCTGAACCACCCGCTCGCCCCGGGTCAGTCGGTACGGCTCCCGGTGATGGTTCACCGCGAGCACGCGGATCCGCCCGCGGAACCCCGGGTCCCCCACCGCGGTGTGCACGGCGACGCCGGACCGGATGAGGGTGGAGCGCGGAAAGAACAGGGCCACGGTGTCCTCCGGGATCTCGAGCCTCGGGGACAGCTCGAGCACGTAGGGCTCGCCCGGCTCCAGCCGGTACACCTCGTCCTCCGGCTCCACCTCCCGGTACCCCGGCAGCCGTTTCTCGTCCCCGCGGAACAGACCCGCCTCGCCACGCAGCCGGTACGCGCGCCGCAGCCGCAGGTCGATCCCCGCGGGCTGGTACTGTTCCTCATCGAGCCCGGGGAACAGCCGCCGGAGCAGCCTCTCACCCAGGATCATCCGGATCCGTCCCTGGGCTTGACCGGTCGGAACACCTCGAAGAACCTCTTGGGATTCCTCAGCGACTTCCCGTCCTTGGGCTTGATGATCACCCGGTTCCCCGTCAGCGTGGACGCGATCATCCCCCCGTCCTCCCGCCAGCCCTGGAAGATGACCACGTCACCCCTGGAGAGGCCCGTGCTGATCCGGCTCGGGTCCTTGATCTGCAGCATCGTGCCCTCCTTGAGCTCCTCCGGGTCGCTGATCGGCAGCCGCGAGTAGTCCCCGAACCGGCTGGAACCGCCGCCGAACGCCGTGGTGACGCGGCGTCGGATCCGATCGCGGTCCACGCGCTTCCGGACCCGGCGACCCAGCTGCCCGCGCCGGGCGATCGCGAGCGCGGCCACGCCGTGATCCCGGAGGTCCCGGGACTCCACGTTCTCCAGCTTGCCCGAGGAGAGCCGGTAGAGCGCCTCCTTCGTCGTCTCTCGCTCGTCCACGAGGATCACCTCGGCGTCCTCCAGCACCCCGCGCACGGCCCTGACCGCGACCTCGTGGCCCGGCCCGTTGCCCACGTACACCAGCGAGGGCTCCTCCCGCCCCGCCAGGAACATCTCCAGCGTCTTCCGCAGCTCCCGGACCTTGTCCTCCTCCGACGGGCCCATCAGCTTGACCGAGGTCACGTCGCACGGGCCGCGCCGCGGGATGTACGCGAGCCCGAAGTTCACCTCCCCGGGATCGATCGACAGGATCGGCCCCTCCACGCCCGAGGACGAGAGCAGCCGGACCCGGGCCCGACCCGACGTCTCCCGCATGAGCTCGTCCACCAGGTCGTTGAGCCGCGGGGCCGGCACCACCGCCTTCAGGCTCCGCTCGTCCGACTCGATCACGTGACCCTCGTGCTTGTAGACCAGCGAGGCGGCCTTGCCCACGTTCCCCACCTCGATCAGCACGTTCTCCAGCGGGTACAGCTCGAAGATCCCCGCCTCCTCCACCGCCGCCGCCAGCGCCTCCGCCAACGCCTCCGGCTCCGCCTCGCCCTCGCTGAGGATGTTCACCACCAGCCCGTCGAGCCCCAGCTCGTCCGCCACCAGGTGCGCCGTCGTGATCTCGTCCGTCGTCGCCCGATCCTTCCCCCGCCGAAACACCCGCACCCCCTCCGTCGCCCGCGGCAGGACCTCCACCTCCACCGGACCGTACCGACCCCGCGCCCGCCGGCCCACCGTCTTCACGCCCTCAAACTCCCGCGACCGCACCTCCACCCGCACGCCCGCCTCCTCCAGCTCCGACCGCACCCGATCGAAGTGCACGTCCCCCAGGCACGACACGACCAGCGTCCCGTCGTCCCGCACCTCGTACTCCAACCCCATGTTCCGGCGGGAGAGGTCCCGCAGCACCTCCACCGCCCGCTGGGTGTCGTCCACGTCCACCACGAAGCGGACGCACGGCCGCACGTCCTCCGGGTTATCCACCCGGTAACCGCCGCTCTCCGTCAACAGGTAGCCCGTCTCCGGCGCCCGATCCAGGGCCGCCAGCACGATGTCCCCCGGCCCCGCCGACTCGACCCGCTCCCGCTCGGGCGAGAACACCGCCTTCACCCGGAACTCCTCGTCCCGCACCCTCAGCGTCGTGCCCGGCTCCAGCGTGCCCGCCCGCACCACGCCCAGCGCGGCCGCCCCCACGCCCTTCATCCGCCGCACGTCCACCACCAGGAACTCCGTCTCGTCGTCCGGATCCCCGTACCCGCACGGCTCGATGTGCTCGACGATCGCGTCCAGCAGCTCCTCGATCCCCTCCCCCGTCTTCGCCGACGTGGGCACCGCCGCCTCCGGCTCGAGCCCCCGCTCCCTGACCTCCCGCACCACCCGCTCGAAGTCCGCCCCCTCCTTATCCATCTTGTTAACGGCCAGGACGACCGGCAACCCCAGCTCCTTCGCCTCCTCGATGATCACCTCCGTCCGCGCCTGCACCCCCTCGTCCGCCGCCACGACCAGGACCAGCCCGTCCGCCAGCAGCAGCGCCTTCCCCACCTCCTCCCGAAAGTCCGAGTGACCCGGCGTGTCGATGAACCGGATCTCCACGCCCCTCCACTCCGCCGGGATCACCTTCATCACGGCCGTGATCCCGCGATCCAGCTCGAACCCCTCCGAGTCCGGGAACTCCCCGGTGATGCACTTCAACAGGGACGACTTACCGTGATCCACGTGACCCGCGATCGCCACGTTGACCTTCCTCACCCACCGCGCCCCCAACGACCGTTAACCAGGGTGACTACTACTTGACCCGAGTTTACATCGTCGGGGCCGGGCCCGCGGGCTGCTGGATCGCGAGACGACTCACCGAATCGGGCCACCGCGTCACCCTCATCACCGGACGCGGACCCAGGCTCGTCCGCGAACGCTTCGACGAGTGCCTCGTATATTACGGGCTGGGGCCCGGCGGATCCGCCCGCTACTCCATGGGCAACCTCGGCTTCTGGGGCCCCAAACGCCTGGAACGCCGCTTCCAGCGCGCGATCACCGACCTATCGACGCCCATCGAACGCCCCCCGGACGACGTCCTCACCGACCACGACCTCAGGCTCGAGCGCGCGGCGAGGGACCTCGGCCTCAAGGCCGAACGCGCGCCCAAAGCCATCGACTTCAACCGCTGCACCGGCTGCGGCCGCTGCCTGGAGTGCCCCCACCGCGCCAAGTGGGACCCGACGCGCGAGCTCCCCGACGACGTCGAGGTGATCGAGGACCACTGCCTCGAACTCCGCACCGCCTCCGGCCGCGTAACCGAGCTCATCCTCGAGCGACGACGACTCCGACTGGACGAGGACGACGCGGTCGTGCTCAGCGCCGGGTGCCCCGGAACCCCGGACCTCCTCCGGCGCAGCGGCATCGAGACCGACGCACCCCTGTTCGCCGACCTCTACGTCCACGTCGTCTCCAACCTGAGGACCCCACCCGGGCTCCAGATGCCCGTGATCGTCCACGAGGACGAGTACATGCTCTCCCCACACCGCACCTCGCGGCACCCCGACCGGTACGCCCTCATGGTCAAGATCCGCGACGAGCTCACGGGCAGCGTCGCCGAGCGACGGAAACCGGTGACCGCGACGGACGCCACCCGCCTCGCCGAAGGGTGCGCCCTGGCCGGCGAGCTCCTCCGCGAGCTGGGCGCCCACGTCGAGACCGTCACCCGACCCGCCGGCGCCCACCCCGGCGGCGCGCTCGCCGAGCGCCTGGACCGCGAGTACGGGCTGGAAGGGTTCGAGAACCTGCACGTCGTGGACGTCAACGCCCTGAACGAGGCCCTCGGCCGCCCCACCATCGGCGCGATCCTCGCCCTCGCCGAGGACTTCACCGACCGCTGGCCCGGCTAGTCCTCCTCGATCAGCTGCCACTCCGCGTACCCCGGCACGTCGAACCGCCTCCGCCTCAACCGCACGCACCGCACGTCCGGCCGCGTCTTCACCGTCACGAACGCCCGCAGGACGTTCGAGACCGTCGCCTCCTGAAAGACCAGCCGCCGCCCGTCCCGCATCACCAGCTCCGTCCTCACGTGCCGATGACCCTCCGGCACCCCCACCCGCGCCCGCTCCACGTCGTAGTTGCTGAACACCTGCTCGTACAACGGACGCAGCAGCCCGCTCACGTCCTCACCACCCACCCGCACCTCCCCCAACGGCAACCTCCGCTCGTACGCCCGCAGGAGCACGTCGAACGCCGTCAGCACGTGCCGCCACGACCGCGCGCACTCCCCCAGCTCGAACTCCAACCGCGACGGCCGCTCCTCGCTCAACCGACGCATCACGTCCGCCAGGTACTCCTCGTACGAGCCCCACCGACTCACCGCGCACCCCTCCACCCGACCGTAGCACACCGTCGGCACCCTCAACGCGAACCCCCCAACCACCACACCACCACCGGCACCGTCACCAACGCGACCACCGTCGTCGTAAACACCAGCGTCGCCACCACGTGCGGCCGCAGCCCCAACAGCTCCGCCAACACCAGGTTCATCAACGCCGGCGGCATCGCCGCCTCGAGCACGACCACCCGACCCTCCCACCCCGACGGCCCGACCAACCACCCCAACACCGGCGACAGCCCCAACTTCACCCCCCACACCACCGGCAGCGCCCGACCCACCGCCACCTCCCACCGCAACGACGCCCCCAACGACACCATGATCACCGGCACCGCCGACGCCCCCAGCGTCTCCAACGCGTGCAGCGCGACCCCCGGCAACGGCAACCGCAGCAACGCCCACACGATCCCGGCCAACGCCGCGAACGCCGGCGGAAACCGCAGGCTCATCCTCAACGGACACCCACCCCGCGCCAGGAGCAGGTACGCCCCGATCACCGACAGGGTCGTCCCAAAGTCGTAGAACACCGCCGCCTCCAACCCACCCCGCCCCAGCACGGACAGGCAGACCGGATACCCCAGGAACCCCGTGTTCCCCAACCCCGACGCCAACCCCACCGCCACCGCGTCCCGACGACCCAACCCCACCCACCGACCCACCCCGTACCCCACCAGGCAGCAGACCGACGCCACACCCACCGACACCAGGACCAGCAGCGCGTAGCGCACCACCTTCCCCGGCGGCAGCCGCGCGACCGTCGCGAACACCAACGCCGGCATCGCCAGGTACACCACGTACGCGTTCAGGTGCGACGGCGCCTCCTCCCCCAACGCCCCCACCCGACGCGCCACGCACCCCAACCCGACCAACGCCAACAGCTCCAGGAACGCCCGCAGCCCCTCCATCCCGCTCCCCCTCGAAACAAATTTGAACGTTTCAAATCTCACTGAAGAGGGCCGAGCCCATGACCGAAGAACCCAAGGTCACCGCCGAGGTCCTGGACAAGGGCCACTGCGAGGTCGAGTTCGCGGGCGAGCGGAAGAGGCTCACCAGCAGCAAGATCGCGAAGGGAGACGAGGTCACCCCGGTCCACATGTTCCTCTCGGGCCTCCTCGCCTGCGTCCTGATGAACGCCGACGCCGCCCTCCGAGAGGAGAACATCGACGCCGAGGTGACGGGCGAGGCCATCGGAGAGCGCGACTTCGACCGCGGCGCCATCACCGACATCCGCATCAAAATCCGCGTGAAGCTGCGCGACGACACCGACCCCGAGGAGGCCAAGAAGATCGCCGAGCGCGGCGCCGACCGGTGCATCATCAGCCGCACCCTCGGACACGCCATCGTCCACAAGGAGGTCATCGTGGAACCCGGGTAGAACCGCACGGCCAAAAACCCACCCACCGCACCGCCGCGCGGCCAGCCGTCCGAACGCTGCCCCCTCCTTTCAACGCACCCAGAACGGCCTTCAGGGTCGGAAAACCACGGCCCCTCTCCCCCCTACTTCACTCCAGGATCACCGCCCGGCTCCGAGCGTGGATAGCCTCCTCTCATTGTAATCGCGGGAGATCGAGGACTGCAGGACCGAGACCCAGGGTGACCGAGTGGGTGAACTCGCCCCCGTCCTCCGGCCCCTACTCCTACTGATTACAATGGGAGAAGGCCAGGATGATCGTGACCGTGCAGGCGGAGTACCGGTACGGTACCAGGAGTCCCAGGACCACGTAGCCGGGAGGCTCGAGGCTCGATTCCCCCAACCTCCCTGCCGCCGAGCCCGCCGAGTCAGAACGTTTTTAAGCTCCTGGGTGATTACAATGGTGTGGGCGGGCCCGTAAGGGGGCCGGGGCCGTGACCTGGGAGAACGTGCCCGTCCCTCAGGATCCCGTGGAACGCATCCGCGTCCTACGCGTGCTCCGGGAGGTTTACCGCCGCGAGGTCAAGCCCGAGCTGAAGGAAACGTACCGTAGGATTGGTGGAAGGACGTACGGGCCGTATTACGTGGCCTACCTGAAGCGGGTGCGGAGTAAGGGGTTCGACCTACCCCGAGTCTTCTACTTGGGCAAGGAAAATGAGAGCGTGGGCTTCGTCCGCTGGCTCGAGGAGCAGTCTGAGGGGTTCGTGCTGCGGCTGGCCCGACTCGCGGTTCGGCACCTTCGAGCCGCCCTGGAGCGGCTGGTCGAGGAAGCGTCGGGCGGTGAGGTGAGTCACAAGCGGGTGGCTCGGGTGCTTTCCCTAGCGTTCGAGCTGCGGCCCTCGGGCTCGACCAGGCTCAAGAGGTTGTTGGAGAAGGCGCCGGGGTTCACCCGGTCCGTGCTCGGACCCTGGCCGGCCTGGTTCGCGGATCGGGTGCTCCGGAAGCTCCTCCTGCATCGTACCCGGGACGGTGAATGGGTGCGGGACGTGCTCTGGGAGCTCGAACGGTGGAAACTTCGGCGCGGTGGGTAGGGTTGGTGGGTGTCTGGTTACAATGGTGGTTGGGTGGGATCGTAACGCAAATAAGTAGGGTGGGGTGGGTGGTGGTCGGAGTGAGCGTGTAAGCCCCGGGACCCGGTCTCGGTCCGGCCGTGGTAGGGAGGAGGCCGTGCGGGGGTCGCGGCCGTGGTCGGGGATAGTGGGGAGTCTCTTAAAGGTTTCGATGTGGAGTTACCGGAGGAGGTGACTAAGCGGGCGCGGGAGTTGGAGTTCGGGGAGG
>NZ_JBMXXF010000001.1:0-27232 GCF_053997775.1 Methanopyrus sp. | reverse complement strand
CCTCGGTGAACGACCCGGTGTACGGTCCGAACGGGACGGCGGCGCCCTGCCCGCACAAGACGGCTCGGGTGCTCTTCGCCCTGATGAAGACGGGGATGGACCCGCTCGACGATCGAGTCAAACGGGCCGTGGAGTTCCTGCTGAGCACCAAGAGTCAGGATCCGGACGGGTCGTGGTTCTGGCCGTCGATGGACGATCCGGGTAAACCGCAGGAGGTGGCCTGTCGGGCGTACTCCACGGGGTGGTGCCTGGCGGCGTTGGCGGCGTGGTTGGAGCGGGTGCCGTCGGGCTCTTCGCCCGGCCGGCCGTCCGGTGAGCGGGGTGAGAGGCACGGGCTGCCGGTGATCCCGGTGGTGCCGCCGTTGCCTCGGCGCCGGTCGGGTTAGGCCCCCTCACCCTGGGCCTATCGTTACGGTCATTGTAACGTTTCCCGGGGTCGCGGTCACTCGAGCTCCTCCAGCTTGGTCGGGAGGTACTCCTCGACCACGTAGTCGAGGGAGTACTTGGCGAAGGCCTGCTGCTCGGCCTTCCTGCCCAGTCGGGCGAGTAGGTCCAGCTCGCGCCGCCAGAACTCGCTGTCGTATCGGGGGTCCCGTTTCAGCTCCTCGATGCGCTTGCGGTCGGCCTCGGTGAGGGGTTCGGTGGGGAGGTCGTACTCGACGATGTCGGTGGCGGTGACGCCGATGAACTTGGCGTCGGGGCAGGCGAGCTCGTGGTTCAGGTGGGCGGCCTTGGCACTCCCGCTCCGGATGACCATGTAGATGTGCCAGCCGTACGGGTCGCCGTCGGTGAACACGTACACGGGGAGGTCGAGCTCCTCGTTGAGGCGGCGGAGGAGGCGGCGGGTGGCTCGGGCGGCCTGTCCTTTGAGCCCGACGATGAGGGCGTCGAGCTTCTCGTGGGCGCGCTCCTGAACGAGGCGTCGGTACATGCCCATGGTCTCGACGGCGATGACGCGCTCGGCCCCGCAGTCGAGGAGCTCGACGGCGTCCACGTTGGGTGGGATGTTGTAGCCGCTGATGCCGGCCCGCTCGGCGTGGATCTTGACCCCGTCCTCCTCGACGAGGAGGTCGCCGTAGACGGCGGCCCCGTCCTCCTCGGGCCAGATGCCGAACTCCTCGCGCTTGAGCCCGAGGACGGCCTCGAGGTCCTCGACGATGGCGTCGCTCTCGCGCTGGTCCTTGAAGGGGAGGTCCCAGCCCTCGCTCGTGTAGTACAGCTCGCGGAGGGTGGCGGAGCGGCCGGTCTCGACGAGCTCCTTGGCGAAGGCGGCGACGCTCATCATCTGGGCGAGTTTCTTGGCGCCGCGGAGGGTGTTCGGGCGGCGTCGGTACGCGTCGTCGCCGAGGGTGTACACGCGTCGTTCGGGGTCGTACCGGATGTTGGAGGTGGTGCGCTTGGGCACCTCGAGGGGCTCGTCGTGCTCGAGGCAGCGGAGGACGCGGCGGGCGAGTGAGCGGAGTCGGTCGAGGGCGGTCATGGTGGCGCCCCGGTCAGAGGAGGTCGGGGGGCTCGGAGTCCTTCCAGAGTCGCAGCTTCTCGCGCTTCATGCGGCGGCGTTCGCTCTCGAGGTATCGGTACACGCGGCCGTGGGGGGCGCCGGAGGCGAGCATTTCGATGGCCTTGCGGGCGATCTCGAGCTCTCGGGGCTTGCCGATGAGGGCGACGGTTTTGCCTCGGATGGAGACGTCGGCCCCGCTGAGCTCCTCGATGAGCTCGCGGGTGCGGCCCTCTCGGCCGATGATGCGGGCCCGCTGTCGCTCGAGGGCCTTGGGGTTGCGGCCGACGAGCTCGTACAGGTTGATGATCTCGAGGCTGGCGTCGTCCTCCCGGAGGAGGCGGAACGCGCGCTCGGGCGAGAAGCCGCGGCCGATGGCGAGCACGCACTCCTTGGCCTTGAGCAGGTCGAGCGGGTCCTTCACGCGCTTGGTCGGTCGGATCTCCACCTCCCCGGTCTTGCTGTCGATGCGCAGCTCGACGCCGGTCTTGCGCTCGATGTACCGCTTCGTCTCGCCGTTCCGGCCGATGAGCACGCCGATCCGGTCCTTGGGGATCTTGACGCGCTCCACCCGCTCGTAGAACTCATCGGCCAGCTCGGGCTCGCCCTCGGGCGCCTCCTCGGGGGGTTCCTCGGCCACGGCGCTCACCCCCGGATCTCCTCCACGAGCTCGTCGATGTGGGGCGTGTCGACCCCGAGTCGGGTGAAGAAGTTGGTCACGTTGCGGATGTCGCGGAGGAGGAGCTCCTCGGCCAGGGGGTGGTCGAGGAGGACGCCCTGGGAGAAGTCGATGATGCGGTAGTCTCCGTCGCCCCCGTACAGGATGTTGTACTCGCTGAGGTCCCCGTGCACGAGCTCGGCCCGGCGGTACATGCGCTGGTAGTCCTCGAGGATGCCCCAGAAAACCTCCTCCGCGGTCTCCTCATCCTCGGGCGGGTAGTCCTTGATCAGGGGGTAGGGGTTGCCCTCGTCGTCGCCGATGAACTCCATGATCAGGACGTTGTTCATGTGGGCGATGGGCTCGGGGCAGCGGACGCCGGCCTCGTACGCGCGGGCGAGGTTCTTGAACTCCTTCTCGGCCCAGGCGTAGACGATCTGGTGGCGCTTGCGCCCGATCCGGTGGAAGCGGGGGTCGCCCCGGATGTAGCGCCACATGCGTCGGAAGTCGCTGGTGGCGACGCGGTAGAGCTTGACGGCGACGAGCTCGTCGCCGCGGACGCCCCGGGCGACGTTCGCCTCCTTCCCGGTCTTGACGAAGCCCATCAGCCCGTCGAGGTAGCCGCGTCGGGAGAGCTCGTAGAGGGTCATCAGGGTGTACTGGTCGAAGACCTCCTCCTCGACCTTGAGGTCCTCGAGGGTCTTCTCCAGGCGCTTCACCTTCTGGGGCTCGACGTCGACCCGCTCGATGGCGGAGAAGTACTTGTCCTCGGCCAACGGGGCGCCTCCCGGTCGGGGTTAGCCGCCGGGGATGATCTCCTCGAGGAGCTTGATGACCCGCTCGTCCAGCTTGCCCTTGCGCTTGAGCCAGTCCACCTGGACCCGTGTGTACCGCCAGGTGACGTCGGCGCGCTCCGGCTGGAAGTCCCAGGGTTTGACGAGGACGACGTCGCCCTCGCGGATCCAGACGCGCTTGCGCATCTTGCCCGGGATGCGGGCGATCCGGGTCTTCCCGTCCACGCACCGGACCTGGACGCGGTCGTCCCCGAGCATCTTCTCCACGACGCCGAAGATCTCACCCTCCTTGGGCAGCCGGATCTTCTTCAGGGTCTCGTCGTCGATGCGCTTGCCCACCGGGATCACCCCGGGCCGATCGTTTCCGTACCAGGTTAAGTAGTTCCTCGGAAACGCGGACGCAGGCGAGCACCGCGTCCAGTCCCGACGCGGCCTTGGCCGGGCTCCGGGCCCGGAAGGTGAGTTCCACGCGGTCCGCGTCGACGCGGGCGCGGGCGCGGAAGCCGCGGGGTCCGCCCTCCCAGAGGGGACCGTCGCGGAGGGGCGGGGGCAGGTCGCGGAGGAGGAGCCGGCCGCGGAGGCGCGAGGGGACGGGCCCCCGTCAGGAGGGGGTGCCCACGGCCTTGCGCACGGGCTCGAGGATCTCGGCGAGGTACCGGGCGGCGTTCTCCTTGAGGTCGAGCGGGTGGAGGTCCTCGTTGACGAAGTCGCGCTCGAGCTCCTCGTAGCTGGTGTAGGTCACGTCCCCGCCGTACTTCTCGGGGCGCTCGATCGTGACCTCGTCGTACTCGCGGAAGATGAAGTACCGGTAGATCTCGAGGACGGGGTTGCCCTCGGCCTCGCCCGCAGGGCAGTAGGCCCGCCGGAGCTTCTCGCGGATGGTCTCGGGGTCGTCGTTCACGGCGATGTAGTTCCCCTTGCTCGAGGACATCTTCTCCTCGCCGTCGAGCCCGTGGATGATGGGGGTGTGCAGGCAGGTGGGGGCGTCGTAGCCGAGCTTGGGCAGGACGTCCCGGGCGAGCATGTGGATCTTCCGCTGCTCGAGGCCGCCCACGGCGAGGTCCACGTTGAGGTGCACGATGTCGAGCGCCTGCATGAGCGGGTAGACGGCCTGGGAGACGGGTGGGTTCTCCTCGCGGCGGGCGATCATGTCCATGCTCCGGCGGGCGCGGCGCATGGTCGTGTGACGGGCCATGCGGTACACGTCGAGGGCGTAGTCCTCCTCGAGCTGGAACTCGGAGCCGAGGACGAACTCCGTGCGCTTGGGGTCGAGGCCGAGGGCCGTGAAGCAGCGCTTGTTGTACTCGGCCAGCTCCCGCACCTCCTCGAGGGAGCCCTTCTCGTTCAGGTACGCGTGCAGGTCGGCGAGCAGGATGATCACCCGGAACCCGGCCCGCTGGAGGTCCACCATCTTGTCGATCACGAGCTTGTGCCCGAGGTGGATGTCGCCCGAGGGCTCGAACCCGACGTAGGCGACGGGCTCGTCCTTCTCCTCGAGTATCCGGCGGAGCTCCTCCTCCGTGACGATCTCGACGGCGTTGCGCGTGACGAGCTCCCAGGCGTCCTCCGCCATGGCGCGCCCCCCGTCAGTCCTCCTCGGGTAGGACCACGGCGCCCTCGTCCAGGACGACGACCGTCACCCGCCGCCCTATTTCTAACCCGTCGAGGGCCCCGGTGTCGAAGCAGTCGAGGGTCTCGCCCGTGCGCTCCAGCACGACCTGGGGCGGGTCGGTGTTCACGACGATGGCGGGCTCGGGCTTGAGGCGCCGGGCCTCCGCGAGCTCCTCCCAGTCCCGGCGGACCCGGGTCCCGTCCGTCAGGCGGCGGAGGGTGCAGCGCTCGCCCACGCCCGTGACCTCGTACGGGGCGCCCTCGAGCTCGATCACGTCCCCGGGCCGGAGGTGTGGGAGCCGCACGGAGATGGACGTGCGGTAGCGCCGCTTGCCCGTGTCCTTGTCGACGCCGACCAGCTCGTGGGACTCCCGCACGGTCCCGCCGAACCGGTCGACGAGGCGTCGGGCCAGCTTCCGGGCGGCGCTGGTCGAGCCGAGGTAAAAGTCGATGCCCTCGTCCCGGTGCTTCACGTCCGAGATGAAGGCCATCGGGTCGCGCTTGAGCAGGGACTCCGCGGACCGCGTCACGAACTCCTCCAGCTCCTTCCGCTCGGACTCCGTGAGCCCGCCGCGGAAGGAGCGCACCTGCAGGATGGCCTCGTAGAACCCGGACCGGTACTTCATGCACCGGTGGCAGAGGGTGAACGTGACCGGGACCTTGAGGTGGTACTCCCGGCGGAGTCGCTCCCCCTCCACCTCCCACTCGCCCTCGACCAGGAACGCGACCTGCACGCGGGAGCCGGGGCCGCCCGGCTCGCCCTTGACCTCCAGGGGCCGGACGTCCACCCGGGCCCCCTGAAGGACCCGCATCTCGTCCTCCAGGGCGCGGAGGGCGTACTCGATGAGCAGGGACTCGACGTCCTCCGCATCCTCGGGCGGGTGCTCCCAGCGGAGCCCGGTGTGACGGCTGAGGCACTGGGCGCAGACCCGCACCTCCAGGTCCTCCGGCACCCGGATCATCGGGTGCTCCTCGAGGAAGCACTCGGGGCACAGCCCCTCGATGAGCGTGGTCGCCTCGCGCCCGCACCGGTGGCAGATCAGCCGGCGCTCACCCCCCGGTGTACGGTCGGTTGTTCGGGACGCCGACGGTGTTCCCCACGCCCACGATGATGACGGTGGAGCCCTCGGGTGCCTCCTCGGCGAGCCGGAGCGCGCGCTTCGCGGCCTCCTCCACGGCGTCGACCACGGGCTTCGGCATCGGGGTGACGGCCTCGGTCGCGCTCATCTTGATCGCGACCGCGTCGAGGTCGATCCCCTCGTCCGCGGCGATCTGCTCGATTTTGTAGCTCTCGTGCCCCGGGTCGCCCATCGCAACGCCCACGCCCTCGCTCACCTTCCCCGTCCGCTCGCCCTCCAGCTTCAGGGCGGCGTCGATGGTGATGATCTTGGCCACGTCCCCGTACTCCCGCACCAGCCGACGGACCGCGCGGCCCAGTCGACCTAGGTTGCCGCCCGGGCCGTTCGCCTTGACGATGACCAGGCGGCGCCCCTTGTACTCGCGCTCCGCCGCCACGGTGTCCCGCTCGATCTCCCGCGTCTCGGCGTCCCCGATCAATCGGGCGGCGACCATGGGGCCGACGCTGTCGCCGATGGGGACGCAGTCGAGGAAGGCCTTGGCGCCCTCGTAGTTGCTCTTGATGTACTGCTTGAGCTCGGGCAGGACCATGGTGAGGAGCAGGAGGAGCTGCAGGTTGTTCGTCTTCTTGGCCGAGAGGAGGAGGTGCCGGAGGTACTGGGTGAGGGCGTGGATGGTGAGCACGCAGCTGAGGGCCTTGCTCATGTTGTCCACGTCCGCGCCCTTCCGCTTCCCGGTCAGGATCCGGGCGTAGGAACGGAGCTTGTCCTCGCTGCGCTCCACGAGGTTCTCCAGCCGCTCGATGATCCCGTGCGGGTCGAGCTGCACGGGCTGCACGATGAACATGTTCGCGGCGCGCTTGACGATGGTCCGGGCCTCGTCCCGGTCGCACCGGGCCCGGGAGACGACGATCTCCTGGACCCGCTCGTCGATCCGGGAGATCTCGTCGATCTCCCCCTGGATCCTCCGGACGAGCAGCCACCGGTAGTAGAGCTGAGCCAGGATCCAGAACACCAGGAACGAGAGGATGATGTAGATCAGGTTCGTGAGGATCGAGGAGTCCACGTTCACGGGTCTCCCCCCGGGTCGCCGGAGCGGGAGTACCCTTCCACCCTCCTTCGGGCCTTCTCCAGGATCCACAGCAGGGACTTCACCTCCTTGTCGGTGCAGCGGGCCCGGGCCAGGAAGCGACGGAACGTCGTTCGCACGTTCCCCCGACGCACCTCATCGATCCCGAGGGCGCGCATGAGCCGATCGAGCGCGCCCACGAGCACCTCCTTCTCCCGCTTGGTCGCGGGTCGGCCGTAGCGCTCCGGCACGTGATCGTCCTTCGTGAGCTCGTACAGGAGCACGGCCACGGCGTGGGACAGGTTCATCGAGCGGTACTCCTCGCTGGTGGGGATGAACACGGTCGCGTCGCACAGTTCGATCTCCCACGTGCGGAGGCCCCGGTCCTCGGGTCCGAAGACCAGCGCGACCTTCCCGTGGTCGGCGAGCTGCTCTCGGGCCTCCCAGGGGGTCAGCGGGTTCCGGGCGGGGGTCGAGCCGAGCACGGCGGTGGTGGCCACGGCGGCCTCCACGTCCTCGAGGGCCTCCTCCAGCGTGCTCACGATCCGGGCGCGCTCCAGCACGTCCACCGCGTGCATCGCCCGGGCAATCGAGACCTCACCGAGCTCGGCCCGGGGTCGGACGAGGAAAAGCTCCTTCACCCCGAAGTTCTTCATCACCCGGGCCACGTGACCCACGTTCCCGTCGTACTTGGGCTCGACCAGGACCACCCGGATCTCCAAGCCCGCTACCTCCGGGGTGCCGTCCTTGATCGTCGGTACCGTTAGGAACGACTTCAAGCGCCGGCGATTAAACTACTGGGAGGGTCGGGTCGTCCTCGAGACGGAGGAGGGCGAGCGGGTCACCCTGCGCCTGCCCGGCACGATCGCCGGCTGGCTGACCCGGGGCACGAGGGTGCGCGTCCGGGGAGCCGAGGGTGAAGAGGTGGACGCGCTCGAGGAGGACGACGTGGTCGTGGAGCGGGAGTACGAGGGCGAGTGGGTGCGCGTCTGGCCCCCGTTCGAGACCGAGCTGACCGTGGAGCGCACGGACGTGCTGGGCCGGGAGATCTACCGGTACGAGCTCCGGGCCCGGGAGGCGATCTACCGGGAGGACTTCGAGTACATCGTCAGCCTGGAGCAGTACCATTACGCCTCGGAGAAGGACGTGGTGGCGATCTGGGCGTGCCGGGAGTGCGGGAAGGTCATCCGCTCCAACGTCCGCCCGGAGGAGTGCCCCAAGTGCGGGTCCGAGCGGGTTGAGCTGCGGGCGATCCGGGGCTCGCTGCCCGCGTCCCGCTTCATGGTGCTGGAGCTGGTCAACGGGGAGGAGTACGAGCCGGACATCGTCGCGTACGTGCGCGTGGACCCGCCCATCCCGAAGCTGAACCGGCGGCTGGACGGGGACGTGGAGCGGAACATCCGGGAAAAGGTGTTCTCCGAGGACTGGTTCCACCCCACGTTCGAGCCGGAGCGGGGCAAGACGCTGGAGGAGATCCTGCACCGGTGCGACACGCGCGCGGCGCGGATCGCTCGGGTGGTCGTGCACCCCGAGTACCGGGCGGACGGGATCGGGCGCACGGCGGTCCGGGCGGCGGTGGAGTGGGTCCGGGAGGCGCGCGTGCCGGAGATGAAGGCGGAGAAGCACCTGATCGAGGTGATCGCGCAGATGGCCCGGTACCACCCCATCTTCGAGAGCGTCGGCTTCATCTACCTCTGGGACACGGGCTCGGGCCGGCCGTACCTGGTGAAACCGCTCACGCGGGAGGCCAAGCGCGCGATCGCCGAGTTCCTACGGTCGGACCGGCTGGCGCGCCGGCACGGGGGCCGGCTGTACCGATCCCGGCTGAAGCGGCTCGAGGTGGAGCCGCTGGAGGGGCCGATCCGGGTCAAGGGCCTGCACAAGATGTTCACGGCCGAGCTGGACGTGAAGGGGCTGCCCCGGGAGATCGTGGAGCTGTTGGAGGCGTTCGGCGTCCTGCACCGGCGCATCCAGCAGTACGCGCTGCAGGACGTGAACCTCGAGGTGGAGCCGGGCGAGCTGGCGGTGATCGTGGGGCCCAGCGGGGCGGGCAAGACGACGCTCGTACGCATGATCATGGGCGCGCACGATGAGTTCCTGGAGTCCATCCGGCGGGAGCTGCTCCGTAAGCTCTCCTCGCCCATCGTGTCGCGGGCCCTCTACTCGATGGGCACCACGCCGGAGGAGGTCGTACGCGAGCTCGTCGAGGAGATGTACCGGCCGGACAAGGGAAGGGTGGAACTCCCCGACAACACCCGGCTGGCGGCGATGATCCCGGGGGAGGTGGAACCTGACATCAACCCGGGCGTGACCATCATCGAGGACCTGGTGTCCGTCACGGGCGACGTGCACCTGGCCGTGGAGATCCTCAACCGGTCGGGGATCTCGGACGCGGTCCTATACCGCAGCCCCTACGAGCGCCTGTCCCCGGGTCAGAAGGAGCGGGTCCGGCTGGCCCGGATGATCGCGGAGGGCGCGAACCTGATCGTGATCGACGAGTTCTGCTCGCACCTGGACCCGAAGACGTCGATGCGGGTGGCGCGCAGCTTCTCCGAGATGTGCCGGGAGCTGGGGATCACGGCGATCATCATCACGCACCGATCGGAGGTGATCGACGCGCTCGCCCCGGACAAGCTCGTGTACGTGGGGTACGGGCTGGTGGGGGTGGAGGAGCGAGGGGGCTGATCACTCCGACTCCTCCGGAGGCACGGCCAGCACCGGGCACGGGGCCCGGGCGATGACCCCCTTCGTCGTGCTGCCCAGCACGAATCCCTTCACTCCGGTCAGGCCCCGCGTCCCCATCACGATCAGGTCCACGTCCCGGTCCTGAGCCTCCTCCACGATCCCCTGGACGATGGACGGGGACTCCACGACGACCGGCTCCGCCTCCACCCCCTCCTCCTCGGCCATCTCGCAGACCTCGTTCACCACCTTCTCCGCCTCCTTCACGAGCTCCTCGGGCAGCTCGTAGGAGGGTTTCGTGCCCAGCGGGCTCCAGAGCGGGATCACGTGCACGGCGACGATCTTGGCGTCGAACTCCTTCGCGAGCCGGATCCCCACCTCGGCCGCCCGCTTCGAGTTCTCGGACCCGTCGGTCGGGATCATGATCGTTTTGAACAAGTCGGATCCCCCCGACCCCGGCTGCGGATCGAGATATTACCATGTCGATCGGGGGAGCGCCGCGTGCACCCCATGGCCCGGGAGTACTTCGAGCGGCTGGACGAGGAGGACGTGCGCGAGCCCCTCGGCCCGAGGAGGGACTGCGAGTACTACCCGTGCCACTTCGAGGGGCAGGACTGCACCTGGTGCTTCTGCCCGCTGTACCCGTGCCTGGACGAGGACCTGGGTGAGTGGGTGCGGTCCCGAAACGGATCCCGGGTGTGGGGCTGCCAGAACTGTGACCTGGTGCACCGGGAGGAGGTGGCGAGGCTGCTGCTGCGCGAGGTAAGGAGGTTGGGCGAGGGGAGCATCCTGAGGGGTGCCGAGCGGTTGGAGGAGGACGAGGAGGAGAAGCGGCGGGTGCTCGAGCTGATCAAAGCGAGACGCGGAGGCCGGCGGCGGAGCGAACCGCGTTGAGCAGCTCGTAGTCGATCCGGAACAGCGGGTTGGGGTGGAACTCGCGGTCCAGCTCGCGCCGGACGATCCGCTTCAGCTCCCGCAGCGGGACCGGCTCCGGGTACCGCCTGGGGTTGGAGAGCTCGATCAGGTAGGCGTGGTCCCTGCCGTCGAGGTACTCCCGGAGCTCCCTGGGGGACGCTCGGGCCGCGGCGGCGAGCTCGTCCAGGTTGTCGTCCACGCGCACCCGGCGGATCCCTTCAATCCGGACCTCGCCCAGGACCGCCTTGGTGGGGCTGGAGGCGTACACCACGCACGTGTCCTCGTTCGCGATGGTGGTGGGCAGCCACCGGCGCACCTCGACCGTCTTCAGCCCGTCCAGAATTAGGTCGGCGTACCGGGGCTTCACGGACATCCACACGGGCAAGCCGCGGTGGCCCGCTGTAACCGCCTGCTCCGGGATCTTTGTATTTTTTCGAGTAGAAGTAGGGGGTGGGGCGTGGAGGGGCTACTCCTTGAAGTGCGGGATGACCTCCTCGCCGACGAGCTCGATGGCCTTCTCCTTGTCCGGGCCGATCGGTGAGCCGACGACCACCTGCGTCACGCCGGTCTTGAGCAGCTCCTCGATCTTGTCGACGACCGTGTCCGGGTCGCCGGCGATGGAGAACGCCTCGATCATGTCCTCGTCGACGAGGCTGATGGCCTTGCCGAAGTCGCCCTTGCCGATCGCCTCGGCGATCTGCTCGGCCTTCTCCTTGTCGATGTCGTGCCGCTCCAGGACGACGTCCGGCGCGCCCATGACGATGAACGCGACGACGATCTTCGTCTCCTCGATGGCCTTGTCCGCGTCCTTGTCGATGGAGAAGCACGTGTACGCGGCGACATCGATCTCGTCCAGGCTCCGGCCCGCCTCCTTGGCTCCCTCCTCGATGTGCGGGATGGCCTCCTCGAAGTCCTTCGGGTGGGACGCGTTCACCAGCACGCCGTCCGCGATCTCACCGGCGGTCTTCAGCATGATCGGGCCCTGGGCGCCCATGTAGAACGGGATCTTGTCACCCTGGATGGAGCGCGCGTTCACGTCCGCGGTCCCGGTCTTCACGTAGTCGCCCTCGTACTCGACGGGCCCGCCCTTCAGGTACTCGTAGATGACCTCCTTGGCCTCGCGGATCGCGGTCGCCGGGCCCACCTCGTCCTCGCTCTCGAAGTTCCAGATCGGGACCTTGCACGGGAAGGGCATGCCCATCTTCTCGAACGTGGCCTTGTCGCCCGGGCCCATGCCGATCACGGCGCGGCCGCCGGAGATCCAGTCCAGGGTGGCGATGTTGCTGGCCGTGACCAGCGGATGTCGGGTGTACGGGTTCGTGATTCCGGGCCCGAGCCGGATGTTGCTCGTGATCACCGCCGCCAGGGTCAGCACGCCCATGTACGAGTAGTTGTTGTAGTGGTCGCAGATCCACGCGTACTCGAAGCCGTTGTCCTCGGCCACCTTGATCAGGTGGGCGATCTTTGTGGGCTTGTCGTCAGGCAGCAGCTCGATTCCGAACGAGACCTCCTTCTCCGCCATGCGGGCTACCCCGGGGGATCCGTCCCCCGCCCGGTTTATATACGGGAGGACGGCGGCGCGGGGCGAATCGCAGTTATTCGTTTTCATCCTCGGGGCGAGTAGCGTCTCGGTTCACTCGCGGCTCCCGGTGGTGATATACCTGGAGCGGGCGCGGGGTGTCCGGGGGATCGGGGCGTTGGCGCGGAGCGTCACGGTGGGAGAGATCGCCCAGCGCAGGGTGGTCACGGGCGGGGAGAACGAGACCGCGGAGGAGCTGGCCTACAAGATGCGGGAGCACGGGATCGGCAGCGTCGTGATCGTGGACGAGGAGGAGCGGCCGGTCGGGATCGTGACCGAGCGGGACCTGGTCATCAAGGTCGTCTCACGCGGGCTCCGGCCGGACGAGGTGGTCGCCCGGGAGATCATGTCCTCGCCCGTGATCACGGTCAACGAGGACGTGGACGTGAACGAGGCCGTGGAGATCATGGTGGACAAGGGGATCCGGCGGCTGCCGATCGTGGACGAGGAGGGCCGGCTCGTGGGCATCGTAACCATGCAGGACATCCTACGCGTGGAGCCGCACATCCTGCGGACGATTGAGGAGGAGATGGAGCGGTTCAAGGAGGAGCTGCGCGAGGCGGAGGAGGTGGAGGAGACGGTCGAGGGCGTGTGCGACCTCTGCGAGACGTACTCGGAGGAGTTGCGCTTCGTGGACGGGATGTGGGTCTGTCCGGAGTGCTACGAGGAGATCCTGGGCCGGGAGATCGACGAGAGCGAGCTGGAGGAGGAGTGACCGTGCTGGCCGGGCCCTCCGGGCTCCCGGAGACCTCCGTCATGCGGCTCGCGACGACCCGCGTCGTCGCGGTGCCGCCCACGGTGACCGTGAAGGGACTCATCGACACGATGACCCGGTACGGGTTCCGCCGCCTCCCCATCGTCGAGCCCGAGCGGGAGTCCCTGGTGGGGCTCGTCACCGGGCGCGACGTTCTCGATTACCTCGCCGGGGAGCGGCGCGAGCTGCTCGACCGACGGTACGACGGGAACTTCCTCCTCGGCCTGCACGAGCCCGCCCGCTCGATCATGACGACCGACGTGTACGTCGTCACCCCGTACGACACCGTCCGCAAGGCCGTCCGCACGATGTTCGAGCTCGACGTGGGCGCCCTCCCCGTCGTCGAGGACCGCGACCGCCTCGTCGGCATCATCACCGAGCGCGACGTCGCGATGGACCTGTACCGGGTGCTCGAGGACGAGCGCGTGGAGGACCTCATGACGCCGGACCCCGAGACCGTCGAGCCGGGCACCACCATCCTGGAGGCCGTGAGGACCATGCTCCGGCGCGGGTTCCGGCGGCTACCCGTGGTGAAGGGGGGCCGGCTGCAGGGGATCGTCACCATGACGGACGTGCTGCACCACGTCTCCTCCCAGGCCACCGAGGGCCGGGCCGCCGACCGCGTGGAGGACGTCCTGAGCGAGCCCGTGGAGTCCATCATGACGGAGGACGTGATCACCGTCGAGCCCGAGACCGACGCCGAGGAGGCGGTGCTCACCATGCGCGGGGCCAACGTCGGCAGCCTGGTCGTCGTGGAGGGGGGCGAGCTCGTCGGCATCATCACCGAGCGCGACGTCGTGCACGCCATCGCCGAGCGTCTCTGAGCCCGCCCGGCGTATCGTTACGAGGTTCAAAACGATCGGAAACCGGACCGACGCCGGACCACCAACAGCAGCGACGCCCCCAACCCCACCACCGAGACCGACCACACCCACCCGGACGGCCTCCACCGGAACGCTACCACCGTCGGCCCCGGCGTTCGGAGCAGCAACATGTTGTCGATCCCACCCAACCGCTCCCCCCGGACCGGCAGCCAGCACGGGAAGTACGGCACCTTCACCCACACGAGTCCACGACCCCCCACCCACACTCGCGCGTGCCCCAGGCGCACGGCGACCGGGCGCAGGTGCCGGCGCGGCAGCTCCCGGACGATCTCCATCGGACGCAGGTAACGGACCGGCACCCCCTCCACCGTCTCCACCCGGCCCGGCCCGCACGTCATCACCAGGACCCTCCGCACCCCCAACCTCCGCAGCTCCCGCACCTGCTCCGGCGTGGGCGCCCGATCCATCACGACCACCTCCGGGCGCGCCTCCCGAACCAGCCGACACCGCACGCTCCGGGTGAAGGCGTAGGCCGGCACCACCCTCGGGTCGAACCGGGCCAGCCTGCACAGCCTCATGTACCGGTACTTATTGCCCAGGAATACCGACTTCACCCCGTCCAGCTCGTACCCCATCGGGACGCGGAACTCGTACACCCGCACCCACCGGTAGTCCCGCACGGGCCGCAGCCCCAGCCTCCGCAGCTCGCGCATGCACTCCCGGGCGTACGGCTTGCGGGCGCTGAGCACCAGGTAGCGGATCCCCAGCACCCGACCGATGAACAGCGCGCGGTGCACCTCCCTCCGCTTGAAGGAGCGCTGGTACTGGACGATCACGTCCCGGATCGTTGTACCCTCACGGAACCAGCCGAACACGGCCGGCCTCCCCGTCAGGTACGGGGACATCCCCCACATCGCCCGGTACCCCACCACGGCCACCCGGTCCCACGGGCCCGCGTGCCCCTTCACCCACAGCAGCGCGGCCAGCTCGGACCGGGTGTAGTGCACGGGACGGTCCGCGTGGTAGAGGCCCAGGGCCGCGTCGCAGAGGCACCCGCAGCAGAGCAGGGCCAGCACCGGGGCGAGCCGGCGCGGGCTCACGGCGGTCCGGAGCCGCTCGACCGCCAGCCCCCCGAACGCGCACAGCACCGGGGTCGAGAACATCAGGAACCACTTGGGCTCGAACCCGATCGCCTCCATCTCCCGCTGCAGCACGAGCCCGAAGGAGAGGAAGACGGCCAACGGGAGCAGCGAGGCGAAGGGCAGGAAGGCGCGGGGCCGGCGCCGGACCGCCAGGAGTAGTCCCGCCCAGCCCAGGAAGAACTGGGCGGCCCCGACGTACTTGGCGTAGCGCGTCTTCCAGTACCCGGGCACGAAGAGGTCGAGCGGGTCGTGAACCGAGGACATGTGCACCCACCAGCGGGGCTTGGTCGTGTACAGGTACGTCCGGTAGTGCAGGGCGGGGTAAAGCCACCAGGCGGCGATCATCAGCGCGAGGGCCACGGCCGTGAGGGACCAGAAGTGGCCCGGCAGGTCGGGCAGGAGGTCCGGGACCGCGAGCCGACCCCGGAGCGCCTGGGCGGTCGCGTGAAGGAGTCGCAGGAGCGCGTACGCGAGGCACAGGGCCAGGGCGGCCAGACCGGTGCTGTGGTGCGTGAGCAGCGTCAGCGCGAGGAGTGGGGCGAGGAGGCCGGCGAGCCTGCGCCGGTCCCGGCGCGGGTCGTACAGCGCGACGAGGAGCCCCGGGACCAGCGCGTACAGGGCCACGGCCGCGACGGTGGGAATGCGACCCTCGGTGAACGTGATCTCCAGGTGGTTGTACGAGGTCTGGTACAGGAAGGCCGCGAGGAACGCGGACGCCGGTCCCGCCCCAAAGAGTCGGGCCGTCGCGTAGACGGTGGGCCCCGCCAGCGCGTACGCGAGGACGGTCCAGACCTTCCACGCCGTGAGCACGTCGGCCCCCGTGGCGCGGCTCATCAGGGCGGGGACGAAGTAGGAGAGGGGCGGGTAGTACCACAGGAAGGGATACCCGCAGTACCAGTAGTCGGACCACGGTGGGTAGGGACGATCCCCGAGCGACCATAGTCGCTCGAGCATCCAGACCTTGGTCATGTGACCCCGCGCGTCGGCCCCGCTCGGGAACCGGTTCCAACCGTAGTTCAGGGCGGGGGACGCGATCCCCGCCCCGAGCAAGAAAGTTAGGAGCGCCAGAACCGCGTCCCTACGCTCCACGACCCCAGCGCCCCGCGCCCGGGGTGGGACCGTGAGCGGGTCGGAGGAAGGCGTTAATTACCTGTCGGAGCTACTCGGGGCGGAGGAGTGGAAGGTCCGGGAGGCGCTGAAGCGGGGCACGATCCGGCGCGTGCGGTTGTCGTTTCCGGACTTCGAGTACTACCGGCTCGTCCGGGACTTCTCGGGCCACGAGCGCGGGACGATCGTCGTGCCCGAGCACGACCTGGTCGTCCGCGGATTCCCGAAGATCGAGCGCGCCCTGCTGCTGGAGCCCGCGCTGCGGCACCGGTTCGGCGAGGAGGGCCGCATGATCGTGGAAGAGAAGATGAACGGGCACAACGTGCGCGTGTTCGAGGTGGAGGGCGAGATCTACGCCGCGACCCGGGGCGGGCTGATCTGCCCGTACACCACGCACCGCGTCCGGGAGCGGTACGGCGAGGCGCTGCGCGCGTTCTTCGAGGATCACCCGGACGCCGTGGTCTGCGCGGAGTTCGTGGGGCGGGAGAACCCGTACGTGTCGAAGGGGTACCCGGAGGCGCCGGACGTCGGGCTCTTCGTGTTCGACGTTCGCGACCTGGACGGGCGGTTCTGGTCGTTCAGGGAGAGGGAGGCCGTGGACGAGTACGGGCTGAGCCGCGTTCGGTGCTTCGGCGAGTTCAGCGTCGACGAGGCGGTGGAGGAGATCCCGCGCATCATCCGGAGGCTGGATCGGGAGGGCCGAGAGGGAGTGGTGATCAAGGACCCGGAGCGGCGGCTGGGGCCGCTGAAGTACACCACGCACGCCGCGCACGTGGAGGAGCTGGAGTGGGCGTTCACGTTCGCGTTCGACCTGGGCCGGGACTTCGTGCTGACGCGCACCATCCGGGAGGGCTTCCAGTCCTTCGAGTGGGGGGAGGACGAGGAGGAGTTGAGGCGTCGGGCGGAGGACGTGGGGCGTGCCATCGTGGAGGGCCTCCGCCGCGCGCTGGAGCGGGCGAGGCGCGGGGAGGGGGCCGTGGAGGAGGTCCCGCTCACCTTCGCCTCGATGCGGTGGTACCGACGGTACGAGGAGTTCGTCAAGCGGCTCACCGGGGGCACCCACTCGGTCGAGGTGGTGAACCGGGACGAGGACGGGAGGGTCCGCGCGGTGCTGAGGAAGAGGTACGTTCGGACCGAGGACAAGCTGCGCCAGCTCCTCCGAGAGGGGGTGCTGTAGGTGCGGGTGGAGGTGCCGGGCCGCGGCACGCTGACCGTGAAGCACGTGCTGCTGGACTACAACGGGACGTTGGCCGTGGGAGGACGGCTGAGCGAGGAGGTGGCGCGCCTCCTGCGCGAGCTGGCCGAGCGGGTGGACGTCAGGGTGCTGTCGGCCGACACGTACGGTACCGTGGATCGGGAGCTGGAGCGGCACGGGCTGTCGGACTCCGTGCGCGTGGAGCGGGTGTCGGGCGACGAGCGGCGGCGGAAGGGCGAGGTCGTGCTGGAGCTGGGGCCCGAACGGTGCGCGGCCGTGGGCAACGGGGCGAACGACGAGCTGATGCTGCGCCACGCGGCCCTGGGCGTCTGCGTCCTCGGTCCCGAGGGGGCCTACACCGGCACCCTTCTCGCCGCGGACGTGGTGGTGACCCGGCCCGAGGACGCGCTCAACCTCCTCCTGAACCCCAACGCGCTCAAGGCCACCCTGAGGTGCTGATGACCATGAGGCTGCTGCTCGAGGGGCGCGTCTACCGGCGGGGCCGGATCGTCGAGGCCAAGGTGCTGGTCGAGAACGGGTGGATCGTGCGGGTCTCCCGCTCGATCAGCGAGGAGGTGGACCGGAGGATCCGGCTGCGGGAGGGAGAGGTGGCGCTGCCGGCGCCCATCGACCTGCACGTGCACTGCCGGGACCCGCACCCGGACTACGACTTCGACTTCCGGACGGAGACCCTGCGCCTGCTGCTCGGCGGCGTGGCCACCGCCGTGGACATGCCCAACACCCGGCCCGCCCCGGTCGACGCGGAGACGTTCCGGGAGAAGGAGAGACGAGCCCGGCGCAGGGCCCTGATCGAGGTCATCGTGTCCGGGGCCGTGAAGGACGAGGGTAACGTGCGGGAGCTGGTGAGCGCCGGGGCGCCCGTTCTCGGGGAGGCCTTCCTGGCCCCGTCCACCGACGCCCCGGTCATCGAGCCGTCGGAGGTGCCCGGGATCCTACGGGCCGCGGGCGACGCGCCGGTGCTCTTCCACGCGGAGCTGGGGGAGCTGGTGTCCGAGGACGGGGCGAGCGACCTGCTGGACCATCACCTTAACCGTCCCCCGGAGGCGGAGGCGACCGCGGTGGGGCTGCTGGCGGGGGCGGTCTCGGCCGTCGGCGGTCGGGCGCACGTGTGCCACGCCACGCTGCCCGAGTCCGTGGACCTGGCCCGGCGGGCCGGAATGACCGTGGAGGTGACCCCGCACCACCTGTTCTTCGACACGCTGAGGGTGGACGCGCGGGACCCGACGCTGAAGGTGAACCCGCCGATCCGGGGCCGGCGGCAACGGCTCGGGCTGCTGGAGCGGGTGCGGCGGGGTCGGGTGGACGTGCTGGCCACCGATCACGCGCCGCACCCCCGGGTGGATCGGTTCGAGGAGGCGCCCTCCGGGGTTTCCTCCGGGGGACTGCTGCTGCCGGCGGCGCTCACGCTGCACCGCCGGTACGGGGTGTCGCTGCGGCGGGCCGTGGACATGATCACCCGGAACCCGGCCCGGATCCTGGGTCGCGAGGACCTGGGGGAGGTGGCCCCCGGCCGGCGGGCCCGGATCGCGGTGGTGGAGACCCGGGAGTTCCGGGTGAGCGCCGAGAGACTCATGGAGGAGGACCGGAAGTTCCCCTACGACGGGCTCCGGATGTACGGGCGGCCCACGCGGCTCATCCTGGAGGATCGCGTGTACGACCTGAAGGAGTCCCGGAGGGTCGGTGAACCCGTGCTCGTGGAGGGTGGGTGAGTTGCCCACGGGCGCCCGGCTGCTCGTGGAGTGCCTGAAGGAGGAGGGTGTGCGGCACATCTTCGGGTACCCGGGCGGCGCCATCCTGCCCGTGTACGACGAGATCTACGACGAGGCCGCCATCGAGCACGTGCTCGTCCGGCACGAGCAGGGCGCGGCCCATGCGGCGGACGGGTACGCGCGGGTGAAGGGTGAGCCGGGAGTCTGCATGGCCACGTCCGGACCGGGCGCCACGAACCTGGTGACCGGGATCGCGACGGCGTACATGGACTCCTCCCCTGTGATCGCGATCACGGGCCAGGTGCCCACGGAGATGGTCGGCCGGGACGCGTTCCAGGAGGTCGACGCCGTGGGCGTGTTCATGCCGATCACGAAGCACAACTACCAGATCCGGCGGCCCGAGGAGGTCCCCAAGGTCGTGCGCGAGGCGTTCAAGGTCGCGACCGCGGGCCGCCCGGGGCCCGTGCACATCGACGTGCCCAAGGACGTGCAGGAGGCGGAGACGGAGGCCGAGATCCCGCGCCGGGTCGAGGTGGAGGGGCTGAAGGTGGTCAAGCGGGGGCACCCGCGTCAGATCCGGCGGGCGGCCGAGCTGCTGGCCGAGGCGGAGCGGCCCGTCATCCTCGCGGGCGGCGGATGCATCCTCTCCAACGCGACCCGCGAGCTGGTGGAGCTCGCGGAGCTCCTGGGCGCCCCCGTCGCCACCACCCTGATGGGCAAGGGCGCGTTCCCGGAGGACCACCCGCTGGCCCTCGGCATGGCCGGCATGCACGGGACCAAGGCCGCGAACTACGCCCTTACCGAGTGCGACGTGCTCCTCGCCGTCGGCTGCCGCTTCTCCGACCGCACCACCGGCGACCCCTCCGGGTTCGCCCCGGACGCCAAGATCATACACGTCGACATCGACCCGGCCGAGATCGGCAAGAACGTGCCCGCGGACGTCCCCATCGTGGGCGACGCCAAGCTCGTCCTGCGCGACCTGATCAAGGAGCTGAAGCGCCGAAAGGGCCTCCGGGACCGAACGCGCTGGGGCGACCGGATCCGGGAGCTCAAGCGCGAGGTGGAGCTGCCACCGGAGCCCACCGAGTCCGGGGAGCGCGTGCACCCGAAGGAGCTCGTCCGCGTCCTGCACGAGGCGCTCCGGGACCGGGACTTCATCGTCGTCACCGACGTGGGGCAGAACCAGATGTGGATGGCCCGGTACTTCCCCGTCGAGGAGCCCCGACAGTTCATCTCCTCCGGCGGCCTGGGCACCATGGGCTTCGGGCTACCGGCCGCGATCGGGGCCAAGGTGGCCGCGCCCGAGAAGACCGTGATCGCCGTGGTCGGGGACGGCGGCTTCCTGATGACCGCGCAGGAGCTGGCCACGGCCGTGGACAACGACATCGAGGTGAAGGTGTTCGTCATGGACAACCGCCTGCTCGGCATGGTCGCCCAATGGCAGCGACTGTTCTACGACGAGCGACTGTCCGAGTCCAAGCTCGACGAGCGCACGGACATCGTGCAGCTGACCGAGTCGTACGGGGCGACCGGGATCCTGGTCGACGACCCTTCGGACCTGGAATCGGCCGTGGAGGAGGCGCTGGAGGCCCCGGGCACCGTCGTGGTGGACGTCCTCGTCGACCCGGACGAGATCATCCCCATGGTGCCGCCCGGGGGCGAGCTCCGCGACATCCTGGGCGAGGAGTGACGCGCCTGCGAGGAAAAAGGAAAAAGAAGGGGCCCGGGCCTAAACCCGGGCCTCCGACTCTATCACCCGCGGGACCAGCAGGGCCGAGCACATCTCGGGCATCTCCTCCTCCGACTCGCCCTCCTCCCGGTCCGAGCCGACCAGGGCCCAGAGCACGTGCCCGAGGCCCATCGGGGGGCACCCCCTCCCTCCCCCGGTACTTTCGGGTCGGTAAAAAAGAAGACGCGTTAAAACCGGGCACCCGGGTTCCCGAATCGGGACCCTGGTTCACGAACCGGGCACGGCAGTGTTCGATCCGATTCGAAAAAGTTTAAAAGGGAGGGCCCGGCCCCGGGCCTGGGGGTGGACCGAGCATGGAGTTCGAGAAGTACCTGGAGGAGTGGTTCAAGGGTGAGACCACCGAGGTGGGCATCTACATGGCCATGGCCATCGTCGCGCGGGAGCAGGGCTACCCGGACGTGGCCGACCTACTGGAGCAGATCGCCATGGACGAGGCCCGGCACGCGGCCGCCGCGGCGCTGATCGCCGGTAAGGTGGAGAACAGCCTGGACGGGCTGATCGAGAAGATGGAGGAGATGATCGAGGGCGAGCAGAACGCCCACGAGACGAGGATGGACGAGGCGGACCACCACTCCGACGAGCTGGACGACGAGGTGATCACCATCCTGAAGGCCACGGCCTACGACGAGAAGCACCACAAGAAGATGCTGGAGGCGGCCCTGGAGCGGCTGAAGGAGTAGGCCCCTTCCCCCCACCGGGCGAATCGTTATGATTATCAAAACGATAATCCGGGGCGGCGGAAGGATCGTGAGGTCGCCCGGACCCCGAACCCCGGGGTGAGAGGGGTGCGCTTCGCCGTCCTCTACTCCCACCCGTTCGGGGAGAGGGTGATCTCCAACCTGGTGAACGAGCCCGGTCACTGCCGCGCCTGCGGATCCGCGTGCGACGGGTGCAAGTACGGTGAGTACTCCCTGCTCGACGACCTGGTCACCGCGGAGCGGCTCCCCGGGCCCGAAGAGCTGCCCGAGATGCTCGAGGACCCGGACGAGTACCTGCCCGAGCTGCCCCGGGTCGACGTGCTGCTGGCGGTCCGGCTGCACCCCGACCTGCTGATGGAGCTGCCGGAGCGGTACGAGATCCGGGCCCTGATCGTTCCCGTCGAGGCGCCCGACTGGATCGACCCGTGGACGGAGGATCGGCTGAGGGAGGCCTGCGAGGGGGCCGGGGTGGAGCTCACCATCGCCCGACCGGGGTGCGACCTGGAGCCGCCCGGCCCCGTGACCGAGCGGTTCTGCGAGAGGGGGCGGATCGGGCGCCCTCGACTGTCCCTGAGGGTGGAGGACGGGGTCGTGGTGGGGACCGACGTGATCCGGTCGGCCCCGTGCGGGTGCACGTGGTTCGTGGCCCGGAGGCTGGTGGGCGTGGACGCGGAGCCGGAGGCGGTGAGGGAGGCGGCGTTCGAGGCGCATCACTCCTTCCCGTGCACGGCGTCGATGGAGGTGGACGAGAGGCTGGGTGACACCCCGCTGCACGTGGGGGCCCGGCTGCACATCCGGGCGGCGCTCCGGGCGCTGGAGCGGGCGCTCGGTGAGAAGTTAAACCGCGACCGATAAGTAACGTTGGTTGTACTCCACCTTAACGGTAGTGTAGTGGATTCGGCCGTTCGATGGTGTTCGAAAAATTTATATTGGCGGGCCCCCTGTTCGATACGGGTCGAACATACCCCGAGCCTCGGGGGATCTCCATGTCGGAGGAGGAGCGGTGCCCGTACACGGACGAGGTCGTCCGCGAGCTGGTTGAGCACGCGAAGCGGCTGAACGAGGAGATCCCGGAGATCGAGACCCCGCACATCCGGTGGCCGGTGCAGTTCCCGAAGTGCCCGTACGGTAAGCAGGGCGTGTGGTGCAACATCTGCTCGAACGGGCCCTGTCGGATCACGGAGAAGACGCCGCGCGGCGTGTGCGGCGCCACGGCGGACGTGATCGTGGCGCGCAACTTCCTCCGGCACGTGGCCGCGGGCGCCGCGTGCTACGTGCACTGCCTGGAGAACGCGGCGCGGGCCCTGAAGTCCGTGGCGGACGAGGACTCCCCGTACGAGGTCGCGGACGAGGAGGCCCTGCGGCACGCGGCGGAGGTGTACGGGCTGGACGCCTCGGGCAAGCCCGAGGACGTGGCGGAGGAGATCGCGGACTTCATCCTGGAGGACATCTACCGGCCCCGGTACGAGGAGTCGGAGGTGTTCAAGGCCGTCGTGCCGGACTGGCGGGTCGAGATGTACGAGGAGATGGGGCTGATCCCGGGCGGCGCCAAGGCCGAGATCCACGACGCGCTGGTGAAGACGAGCACGAACCTGAACTCGGACCCGGAGGACATGCTCCTGCACGTGCTCCGACTGGGCCTGATCACGGGCCCGGTCTCCCTGTTCGGCGTGGAAACGATCAACGACATCCTCTTCGGGAGCCCGCGGATCACGAAGACGGAGGGCGGCCCGGGCATCCTGGACCCGGACTACGTGAACATCATGGTCACCGGGCACCAGATGTCCCTGCAGAAGTACCTCACGGACGCCGCCGAGCGGCTGGAGGAGGAGGCCAAGAAGGCCGGGGCCAAGGGGATCCGGATCATCGGGGCGACGTGCGTCGGTGACGACTTCGAGGCGCGCGCGGAGCACCTGCCGGACACGTACGCGGGCTTCGCGGGCAACAACTTCACGACGGAGGCCCTGGCCGCGACGGGCCTCGTGGACGCGATCGTGAGCGAGTTCAACTGCACGTTCCCGGGCCTGAAGTTCTACGGGGAGAAGCTGGACGTCAAGCTGGTCGCCGTGGACGACGTGGCCAAGGTGTGGGGCGCGGAGCTGATCCTGTGGGACCCGGAGCGCGCGGAGGAGGTGGCCGAGGAGGCCGTGAGGCGGGCCATCGAGGCGTTCAAGGAGCGCCGCTCGAAGCACGAGGACAAGATCCTGGAGCCCGAGCACCGGCACGAGAACGTGGTGGGCTTCGGCTACTTCTCCATCGAGGAGGCGGTCGGCTGGGAGAACGTGCTCAAGCTGATCCAAGAGGGCACCATCCGCGGCGTCTGCGCGATCGTGGGCTGCACGAACCTGGCCAGCGGTGGGCACAACGTGCCGGCCGCCACGCTGGCCAAGGAGATGATCAAGCGGGACATCCTCGTCCTCGGCGCCGGCTGCGTGAACGGCGCCCTGGCCAACGCCGGCCTGTTCAACCCCGAGGCGGCCGAGCTCGCCGGTGAGAACCTCCGACAGGTCTGCGAGGACCTGGGCATTCCGCCCGTGCTCCACTACGGACCGTGCCTCGCGATCGGCAAGATCGAGCACCTGGTCTTCGAGATCGCCGAGATCCTCCGGGAGCAGACCGGCGAGGAGATCGACATCCCGGACGTCCCGGCCGTCGCGAGCGCGCCGCAGTGGCTCGAGGAACAGGCTCTGGCGGACGCGTCCTCGGCCCTGGCGCTGGGACTCACGCTGCACGTGAGCCCGGTCCCGCCCGTGACCGGCAGCGAGGTGGTCACGAAGACGCTGACCGAGGACCTGCCGGACCTCACCGGAGGCGAGCTGATCATCGAGACGGACATGGAGAAGGCCGCCGAGATCCTGGCCGACAAGATCGAGGAGAAGCGGAAGCGCCTGGGTATCTGATCCCTCCCAACCCGTTTTCCGGGACGGTGGTGGGCATGGAGGTGAAAACCCTCACGGTCAAAACCGGGGAGCCGGGCGAGCTGCGGGCCGTGGCGGAGGTCTCCGACGGCCGGATCGTGAACGCCGAGGTGTGCTCCACGACCGTCCCCCTCTCCTGGGAGACGCTGGTCCTGGAGAAGCCCGTGGAGTTCGCCATCGTGGCCGCCGAGCGGGTGTGCCGCGGCTGCGACGCCAGCGCCGGACTGGCCGTGGCGGAGGCGGCCGAGGACGCCCTGAACGTGAGCGTGCCGGACGACGCGAGGCGGGCCCGCGAGCTGCTGAACATGGCCAACGTGGTCCGCGCCCACGCCCGGACGCTGGCCTCCGCCGTCCCGGGCGCGGCGGAGGAGGCCCACGAGGTCGTCCGCGCGGCCCGAGAGCTCCTGAGGATGGTGGGCGGCAAGCCCCACCACCCGCCGGCCGTGACCGTGGGCGGGCTGGAGCTCGAGCGGCTGCCGGTGGAGCGCCTCGAGAGCGTGGCCAAGGACGCGGCCGAGGCGGCGGAGGGGCTCCGGGACCGGGCAGAGTCGGCCGCGGACGAGCTCCGGGAGGAGGTAAGCGTGGAATCCAGGATCCGGCCGACCGAGCTGAGCGTCTCGGACACGTACACGGGCGAGGTGGACCCCGACAGGATCGAGGTCCTACCGCCCTCGAAGTTCTACCGTATGAGGACCACGAGGAGCCTGGCCACCAACCACGTGGCCCGGTACGACGGCGAGCCCGCGCTGGTCGGACCCGCCGCGCGGCGGGGAGGCGCGGAGCACCCCGCCGACCACCACGTGGCCCGGGCCGAGGAGCTCACGGAGCTGCTGGACCGGATCGCGGACACCGCCTCGAGCCTGGACGCGACCGGCGAGTTCCGCGCCGAGACGGAGGCCGGCTCCGGCGAGGGGATGGCCGCGGTGGAAGCCCCTGAGGGGACCCTGATCGTCCGGCTGCGGCTCCGGAACGGCCGCGTGGACTGGGCCGAGATGATCACGCCTTCCAACTTCAAGGTGGCCCTCGCGGGCGACCTGCTGACCGGGCTGGAGGTCGAGCGGGTGGAGACGGCCCTGCGCCCGCTCGGACTGTCCGGACGGTGCCTCACGCACTAGGGGGTTCGCACCGTGAGGGTGGCCCTGCTCTCCCTCATGTCCTGCGGGTCCTGCGCGGAGAACCTGGAGCTCGCCTGCCGGAGGACGGGTCACGAGCTGGCCTGGTCGAGCCTGACGGACGACGGGGAAGTGCCCGACGTGGACGTCCTGTTCGTGGAGGGCGCCGTGGACTTCGGGGACGCGGAGGCCCAGGAGCGGCTCGAGCGGGCGGTGACCTCGGCCGACACGGTCGTGACGCTGGGCTCCTGCGCCGCCACCGGGGGCTTCGCCCGGCACGCGATCGGCATGCGGGAGCCCGCCCGGTACCACTTCACGGTGTTCCCGGCCGCCAAGTTCGCCGGCACGGACTACGCGATCCCGGGCTGCCCGCCCACCGAGGACGCCATCGCCGCCTTCCTCCGGGCGCTGGAGGAGGGCGACGAGGACCGACTCGAGCCGTACCGGGTCCTGTCCGGGGACTTCCACGGGCTGGCCCCGGACCTGCCCGCGCCCGTCCGCGGCCCGGAGCTGGAGGTGGAGGACGTCCTGCTGACGTCCAACAAGGACCTGTGCCTGGGCTGCGACCTGGACGTCATCGAGAGGGACCTGTTCTGCGTGGGCTGCGGCACGTGCGCCGCCGCGTGCCCGGCGCGGGCCATCGAGCTCGACGAGAAGCCCGAGGTCCGTCAGGAACGATGCATTCGATGCGGCACGTGCTTCGTCGTCTGTCCGAGATCGTTCCGGCCGTAGCCGGGGGTGAAACCCGTGCGCGGTCTGCTGCGGAAGGTACTCGGCAGGAGCCGGCGCGACGGCGGTGAGGAGCTCGACCCCGAGCTCGTGGGACCGTACCGGAACGCGTACCTGGCCCGGGCCACGGACGAGCGCGTCCGCGAGGCCGGCCAGGACGGCGGAGTCACCACCGCCCTCCTCACCCACGCGCTCGAGGAGGGGCTCGTCGAGGCCGCGATCGTGGCGACGACCGGGTCCGACCCGTGGAAGCCCGAGCCCACCGTCGTCACGAGCCCGGAGGAGCTGCTCGAGGCGGCGGGCTCGAAGTACGCCATCTCACCGAACGTGAGCCTGCTCGAGGAGGCCGTGAGCGCCCACGAGTCCGTCGCCCTGGTCGGCACGCCGTGCCAGGTCACCGCCGTGCGGAAGGCGGAGCGGTACGCGCACGGGGTGGCCGACGTCGCGGAGCGCGTTCGACTGCTCGTGGGCATCTTCTGCTCCGAGAACCTGGAGTACGAGAACCTGCAACGCCTGCTGCGCGAGGAGCTCGGAGTCGACCCCTCACGGGTGGAACGCATGGACATCACGGCGGGCAAGTTCACCGTGGTCACCGAGGACGGCGAGGAGCGGACGGTGCCCGTCTCGCGGCTGAGCCGGTACGCCAACGAGGCGTGCCACTTCTGCACCGACCTGACGGCCGAGGACGCGGACGTGAGCGTCGGGTCCACGGGCGCCCCGGACGGTTGGAACGTCGTGCTGACGCGCACCGACCGGGGCGAGGAGATCCTGCAGTCCGCCGTGGACGCCGGGAGGCTGGAGACCCGGGAGGTGAGTGAGGGCGATCCGAAGGTGCTGGAGCGGCTGGCCAGGGACAAGCGGGAGCGGGTGCGCGACTCCCGGTGCGCGACGTGGCGCCCCTACCACCCCTCGGGCCCGTGATCCATTTTTTTACCACCCGGCCCCGTTCCCCCGCAGGGGAAGTCGGGATGGAGATCGGTCCCCGGGACTTCCTGCGCGCGTTCATGTACTCGTACGTGGTGACCTCCGCGGAGCTGCTGGGTAACCGGGCCCCGGCCCTGAGGCGGTCCGCGTGCCGCAACGCCGCCCGGGCCCTGCTTCGGGAGCATCGGGAGATGGAGGAGTACGACCCCGTCGACCTGATTCGGGAGGTCGCGGAGAGCCTGCTGGGCGCGGACCCCGAGGTGACCGAGGAGGACTCGGGGACGGTGGTGGAGATCAAGGGTTGCAAGATCTGCACCCGGGACCTGGTGGAGGAGTTCGTGGAGCAGCATCCGAAGCTGCGCGAGGCGGTGTTCGGGTACAACGTGTGCCCGTTCGTGACGACCATGGAGGAAGTGCTCAGGGCGATGGGTCGGGACGACGTGAAGCTGGAGCATGATCCCATAGAG